>DATENS010000227.1:0-12730 GCA_035274925.1 Pyrinomonadaceae bacterium
TTCGAGGACTTTTTCCGCCAGACAATCACAGCAACCACCAGGAGCACCACGAAGATAATGGTGAATGTGTAGGTGCCGAAGATATCCGGAAACCAGCCTTCCTGCTGTGGCAGTGCTTCGTCAGCCTGCTGAGCAATTACAGGAGCCGCAGCGCAAAACAAAACTCCGCCGGCCAGGGCGGCAGCCCTGAGGCCTCGCGCGAGTTTGCGCAAAACTGAATTGTGAGTTGCTGTTACCTTCATAATGTTGGTCTTTCTGATGTTTCGCGTTCTGGTTTTCCGAAATGAAGAGTGGCGAGTGTGCCCCTCTTTTATCAGGCAAGACTTGGCGAGATGCGAAAATACCGAACTGCTATTCTGCGTCGGTAAACTTGTAACCAATTCCCCAAACGGTGAGAACCAATTGAGGATTGTCAGGGTTCTGTTCAATCTTGGCTCGCAGCCGGTTGATGTGAGAATCAATCGTCCGGTCATAGCCCTCATAGGAGTAGTCCCAGATTTTCTCGAGCAGGTACTTCCTCGGGAAAACGCGTCCGGGATTTGCAGCAAACAGTCGCAGCAGATCGAATTCCTTCGGTGTCAATTCAATCTGGCGATCGCCGATAGTTACCTCGCGCCGAACCGGGTCAATGCGCAAAGCGCCGTGCAGGATAGGTGTTTCGTCCTGCCCGTCGCCCGCCGCTGCTCCGGCGCGTGATCGCCGCAACACGGATTTGATCCGCGCTTCGACCTCACGCAAGCTGAAAGGCTTGGTAATATAATCGTCGGCGCCCATTTCCAGACCGAGCACCTTATCGACTACATCGTCCTTTGCCGTCAGCATGAGAATCGGCATTTGCGGGTTCTTGAGACGAAGTTCCTTGCAGACGGCCAGACCGTCCATCCTCGGCAACATCAGATCGAGCATGACCACGTCCGGGCGTTCCCGCGACGCCGCCTCGATACCTGCTACTCCGTCACCCGCAGTCGTGACGCTGTAACCGGCTCTCGAAAAATACTCGTGGATGGCGCTCGAAATGTTTTCGTCGTCTTCAATGATCAGAAGTGAGGTAGCTTGCGCAGGCGCAACTCCAGCGCCGGCGCTCTCTACGGAGTGAGGTTGTCCCAGCTTCCCGTTTTCTTTGTCTGGCATTTACCCTATTTCCCTCGAAGGCGAGAAGGGGGTCTCGGTATGCACGCATCGGGCCGATGCGCGTAAAGCGACTATAACAGGACGCGCCGCCACAACTCAAGTGCAAATTTCTCAAACTGACAGAAAATGGCACTGTTTAAGGACAGCGGCGAAAATTCCTTGAAAGAGTGATTGTCGGACAAGCATTCACGAAAGAGTTACGAGTGTCCGCTTTTGCAACTTTTCAGATTCAGTAGGACAAAGGTCTCTTACTTGGGAATGGCCGCGAGTCGCTCTCGTTCGGCATCCGACCAATCGCACAGGATCTTTTTGTCCTGCTCGGAGAGGCGGGCGCTGGGGTGCATGGGCAAATAGGAGGGAAGAGGCATCAAGCCGTCCGACACTTCGTCACATATCTCGCGCAGTTTGCGCTCCTGGCGATCGCGGGGAAGGCGGCCCCACTCAGACATGTTGAGGTCTTTGCGGCCCTGATTCACGTGATCAACCAGCCACCAGGAAACGGGCATAACGTTCGAGTACCAGGGCCAGGTGGTTTTGTTGGAATGGCAGTCGTTGCACGACCGGGCGAGGATCGAAGAGACCTCGGGTGACACCTGCACATGAGCTTCAATGGTTTGTGATTGATCTATGGCCGGGTTGGTACGCGCGGGACGATAAAGTTGAATGCCAAGAAGGATCACCAACATTCCAATCGCAATCCATTTTAAAATTCGAAGTAGTGTCTTCATATTTGCCGGCGTCTTCTAAGAATATCCCGAGCCAGGAAAATCAGGATCAGTCCCACGGCCACCGAAATCGAAATTACCGTTAACTTATAAGACGAAAGAATCGCTGGCTGCGTTAACACTCGAACCGGCGGTGGCGCGTTAGGGCCAGGCGTCTGGATCATGTCCCCACTGTTGAGCAGAGTCATTCTCCCATCGCTTCCAATTTTGCGCACCCTTGCGCCGGCGGTCGTGCCCGGCAGGGTAAAGCTGAACTCAAGCACATAAACTTCACCAGTCGATGTGGCAAAGACTCCGTTGGGAAAATGTGGCGGATCGACACGATACACCACGGTGACTTTTCCGTCTTTCGAGATTTTCAGCAGTCGCCGACTTCCGGCATCGGCCACGTAAACGTTTCCGCCCGTATCGACTGCGAGGCCCGCCAGGCCGCCAGACGATCCGCCAAACAATGTCGGTTTGTCTTCCGCTGTGCGCGCCGTCAGATCCTTCGCCAAGGTGGTGACGACACCATTGAGCGTGACGCGTCGCACGTAACTCCCATCAGCCAAATAAAGATTTTCATCAGGACCAAAGACCATGGCGCTGACGCTGCTGAATTTTGCGGCCGTGCCGGTGCCGTCGGCGTGTCCGTAAGCCCCGCCCGCGAGAGTGGTTACGATGCCTTGCGGCGTTCGGCGCAACAACAACGTCTGCGTTTTCGTGTGGTTGTTTTGGTCGATCGAATACATGTTGCCCGCGCTATCAAGCGTTACGCTCATCCCTGCCGCGGCGCGATCGCTCGGCTCGCCCAGATAGGTCATCTGCCCGTTAGGGGACATCTTCCATATTCGATTGAAATACTGGTCGGTGGCCGGCTCGTATCTGTAGTCAGGACCGTAGACGTTGTCTTGAGCATCGATCGAGAGCTCATGAACATGCTGCCCGTTTACGCCGGCGCGAAAGATGCTGAGCTTCCCGGCGCGATCTATCTTCCAAACAGTTTCGAGATCGCTGAAGTAGACGACGCCGGTGGAGCTAACGACTATGCCCCACGACGGATGTGCGAATGCGAGTCCAACGCTGGTGATGATCAGAACTGCTGAAACGAGCGCGCGTGAGAAATAACTCAGGAGTTTTCGGGAAGGGTGAATGGTCATCACCAGTCATTCCAATGCGAAGAGCCGGCGCACTGCGCGGGTCCTTAGTGGCCCGTGCAGTTTTTTGTGCACCTTTCAATCTTTATGTCGCGCACGCCGCGCAGAATACCGTCCGCTCCGCGCTCGAGTTTAAGAATTGGCGAGAACGAGCCTTTTTGGAGTGCCTGCGCCTTGTCGTCACTGCTGACGAACGGATCGTCCTGAAAGAGGTACTCGTCAATCCAGTATTCAGGATAGCCCGGACCGGACACGTATGCATGAATGTGGGCAGGATTGCGGCTATTGGGATAGGAACCCGGTTTAATTGTCCGGAACTCGTAACGTCCGGCGCTATTAGTCTTCATCACACCGTGAATCCGAGTGCCGCGATTATCACCGCCGGTGGTCGTATACACTCCGGTGGCGTCCGTCTGATAAACGAAGAGCTTGACGCCTTCCATGGGCTGTTTGCCGTCGGGTGAATAAATCGTCCCTGAAATGATTAGGGGCTCACCGGGCTCAGAGTCGGAAACGATCCTGGTGTTCCAGGTGGGATTCTCAGTCCTGGTTGCGATGGCAGCACGATTACAGCTACTTAAGATTGGCGGGCACGCGGCCAGACAAAGTGCAGCAACTGCCGCGCGCACCTTCAACTGCTTGCGACCGCGCATTGAGCAATCTCCAAAACAACCAGTTCTACCGCGTTACGTGCACGAGCATCTCGGTGCCGCTCTCGAGCTTTAGTTCCTTGCTGCCATCGACTGCAAGCGAGCCCGCGCCGGCCGCGCCCCCGAGGATCAATCCGATGGCTGCGCCTTTGCCGCCACCGGCAATGCCGCCGATGATCGCTCCGGCAGTCGCGCCAATGCCGCTGCGTTTCAGCGTTTGCTTCCCACGACCTCCGGACTGAACGCCGCCTTCTTCATCTGTGCGTCCCTTGTCACCGTAAACCCGGGTTACATAACCGTGCATTGTTCCTGTGCGTCCGTCCGCCAGGCTGATTGAATCAAATGTGAGATTCATCGTCGTGCGACCTTTGACCCGGCCGGATTTAACGATCGAGCGAATGTGGCCGCGCACAGTGGCTTCATTAAAACGTACCGGATCGAGCACATATGCGGTGAACTTGTCTCCCGCACGCGATTCTTTGCTCGACAAGGTGTCATTCAAACGGACTTTCAGATCTGTACCAACAGGAACCAAAGGAACGACTTTCCTGGGCGTGCTGCGCCGCAGCCTGGGCTTGGTAGTTTGGCCCAACGCGAGGCTGGGCGCGGCGAGCAGCAACAAGAGAATGAACAGGAAAAGCTTTGACTGGTTGAGTTTCATCACAGACTCCTCTTCACATCGTTATGAAGGCGAAAAGTAAGGGAACCGATGGGGAATGATCGCCAGTCGCTATGGTCTTTCCACTAAGCGACCGCTTCAACCGATTTATTTGCGGCCACGAGCGCGGCCGGATCTTCGTTTTCGAAAGTCCGTTGTCGACGCACCGTGCCGTCAGATTCAAAGATATAAGCCGATGGAGCTTCACGCATAATAATGTCTTGCAGCCGCATCAGGCCATAGAGGAGGGCCTCGGGCCGCGGAGGGCAGCCGGGGATGTAGACGTCAACCGGAATAGTGCGATCAACGCCTTGCATGGTCGAGTAAGAGTCAAACGGGCCGCCGGTTGAAGCGCACGCTCCCATCGCAATCGCCCATTTCGGTTCCGGCATCTGATCAAAAACACGGCGCACCACTGGCCCCATCTTTAGCGTGACGGTGCCGGCAATAATCACCAGATCGCTCTGCCGCGGGCTGGGACGGAACACGCCGGCGCCAAATCGATCGATATCGAAACGTCCCGCGCCGGTGGCCATCATCTCGATGGCACAGCAGGCTAGGCCGAAGGTCATGGGCCAGATTGCCGATTTGCGCGCCCAGTTGATAACCGGAGCACCCATGTCGACCGCTTTGGCCGCGACCGTGCGCCGCACGTAGTTGGTGATTGAATCGACTGTGGTGAGGACAAAGCCCTCGTCGTGTTCAGCCATATCTAGTGAATAGTAAATGGTAAATTGTAAATAGACGTTATGGCGTTCTTCTATTTACCACTCACGATTTACGATTTACCGCTCTCAAGCCCATTCTAATGCGCCCTTGCGCCACGCGTAATAATAACCAACCACCAGAATTCCAATGAATACGAACATTTCGATTAAGGCAAACTTTGTGAACGAGAAGTCGTCGCCCATAAAAATAATTGCCCAGGGCAGCAGGAAAATCGTCTCGACATCGAAGATCAGAAACAGCATCGCCACGATGTAGTACCGCACGGTGAAACGATCGTGGGCCCCGGTTTCCGGATCGATGCCGCACTCGTACGGCCGCATCTTGTCCTTTTGATATTTGAAGGGACGCAGGAACCGGCCGATGATCAGCGGCAACACTGGAAAGATGACGGCAAAAACAAAAAAGACCATCACCGGCAAATACGCCGTGGATGGTCCACCGATTGTTTTGGCAGTTGCCTGTAACAGCAGCAGCATTATTGCTCTGGGAAAAGGTGCTCCCGGAATCTCACCGACAACGCGAACGCGGAAATATTAAGGTGCGGAAAGATCAATGTCAATTGAGTTGTTGCCGTGAGTTTGAGTGATTGCAAGCGACAATCAGCGTTGGGCAGAGTTGTGACGCCGATTGTCGCCTGCGATTCGTGATGAGTTAGAAGAGCTTAACTTGCACGGTCCGTGTCAGTGGATTGACCGTAAAGCTCAGCTTCTTCCCTTGCGGAATACTGACCGGTAATCCCAGTCCCGCCCCGCTTCCACTGCTACCGCTCGTCCCGGAAGATGATGATGAACCGGAAGTTTGACCTGCGCTGGAAGCGCCGCCCCCATCGCGCAGTGAGCCCTTGACCACCGCGGTGAAGGTGAACATCTCCATGCCCGGGTTGTTGAAGGTCAGATGTCGCGCTCCGCTGCTCTCATTCGGGATCAGATCGAAACCGGCGGCGCTGGTGTAGTCAAACAGTGCCGGCGTGGCGGCGCCGTCGCCGCTGTTGTCAGCGTTGGCGACACGGACTCTGCCGCTGTTCGATTGAATGCCAAGAATCGTGAAACGAAGCGGCGGATAGATGGTCATGGTGCTCGATATGTTTTTCAACACCTGATCGAACTGTGTCGCGCCGCCAGAGAACGAGAGCGAGTTGTCGACAATTGCCGCATTGATCATGCTGGTGACGTCGAACTCAGTGCGGTGATCAACTGTGACGGCTTGGGAAGCACTCGGCGCGCTCGCATAGAAGCCGTTTTCAACGGGCACAAGGCCGATGACGCGATAAAGATAGTTGCCATTCGGCTTGTTCGTGACGTCAAAGCTGGTTTGCGAAGCCGGGACATCTGCCACAGTCGCCCAGCTCGACCCACCATCTGTCGACTCTTGCACACGGAATTTCGCAGGAGCGCTACCCGCACCTGACGACGCATACTGCAATTGATAGTTGCCGTCCACATCGACCGGCGGAGTACCGGCGACTTCGTTTCCGCTGACCGCGCTAAGGTTGGGCGCTGAAGTGCTCACCGTCGGCGCAATCGCTCGCAAATAAAACGGCATTCTCAATCGCTGCCCTCCATCAGAACGAATTGCCGAGATATACCATTGCACCTGACTCGCATTAGCAAGGTTCTCGCCGTTCACGATCAGGTTTACGTTGAAAGTCGCGGAACCATTTGCCGGGAGCGCGACGTTTGAGATGTCGTTGCCGGCCGCATCAGTAAAGGTCACGCGCAGTGCAGTACCGTCGACGTGCCGCACGCTGCTGGCCGACAGGTTGTAAACGCCGGCGCCTGCGCCATCGGAAACGTCATAGATGTTCACGGTCTGGGTTTGCGTGGACGTGCCGATGACTCCGGCAAGTGCCTTCTGCCCAAAACTGTAACTCGCGCTGAAATCAGGATTGCCTGGCGACGTTCCTACTAACGGGCCTAATCCGATAGCAAACGCACGCGCTCCGGCGCTTCCACTGGGGCCGGGCGCCCCGGTGCCCATGAGGGCTTTCGCGTTAGCGGCCGCAACTACATCGATCAAACCGCCGCCCTGTTCATTCAAAGTATTCGCGCCGTCAGGAAGCGGAGTCCCGTTTGCCTGGCGCAGATTCGTAGCCGTGTTGATGAGTGCGGCCCGGATCATTGCTGGTGTCCAGTTCAAATGCTTTTGTTTGATGAGTGCGACCGCGCCGGCCGTGATTGGCGAACTGAATGAGGTTCCGGATGCGTAGACGAAGCCGGTCGGATCGAACATGGTTCCGCCACCGGTACTAACACCGCCGGCGCGGACCGTTGCCGAGAGAATGTTAACTCCCGGAGCCGTGATGTCTGGTTTGATCTGTCCGTATCCTCCCACCGGGCCCTTGGAGCTGAAATCGGCCATCGCGGGTTGATAGGCTCCGGCCTTTAGTCTAATGGGAAATTCTGAGAGTGAGCCTTTGGCCGGGTCGCCGGCGTCGTTATCTGTCGAAGAAAGCAGATCGAGAAGATAAGCGGCATCGGTTTCAGCAATCGAACGCACGGGAATCGTTGATTGAATCACGGTGATCGATTCCGCGGTTGGCCGAATCAGCAACACGCCGGCTGCACCTTTGGCGGCGAGCGAGGCAGCGACGGTAGCGAACGCACCAGAGCCCCGCGCAATCGCAATTCGTCCGGAAACGGAATCAGGAACATCTGCGGCGGTGGTGATGGTGCCTGCGAAGACGTAATACTGGGCGATTGGACTTGCGATGTAAGGCGAGCCGCCGCCATCACCCAGGACCATGTCGATTTTCTGTCCTGACGCTACTGGCTTGTTTGTTGCGTCCACCAGACCAGTCTGGTTGCGATCGATACTCGAGGGATCCAGTACGTCTGACGTGTCGGGCGGATTACCACTCACGAACACCAGATCCTTGGCGACATGTCTAACTAATGAACCGGGATCGTTGTTGGCGCCCACGGTGATTACTCGACGGCCGGCGCCGGGTGATCCAATAGTCGCTTCACCGTCTGGGGTGACGGCGCCAGGCCTTCCACTGTTGCTGGCCGACGCCACAATCGTGACACCCGCAAGCGTCGCGTTATCGCAAGCAACTGAAGTAGGGAAGTCCGGATTGTTACCGGCCGGTGGATCGCTACCCAAACTCAAGTTGATAACTTGCGGGACCGGCTTTGGATAACCGCTGAGCGTGAATGGCTGCACTGCGTCTTCGATCGCCAGGATCGTCGAAGGATTCAGACCGGCGCCGACCGCGCTCAAGACTTTGTAAGCCATGATTTTCGCCTGCGGCGCCACGCCATGAATCATCGTGCTCGGGCCCGTGTACGGCACGCCGTCCGATCCCGATGTAGGTGAGACGGCCTGATAGCCGGCGATGTCCGCAGCGACGTGCGTGCCATGACCGAAATCATCGAGAGCCGCGCCCGCTGTCAAATTCAGATAGTAGATGACTTTCTTGTTTGGTCCCGCAGCAGCCACCGCTGGGCCAACTCCGAATTGTGGAGGCGTCGGATCACCTCCCAACATCACGTGGGTCCAATCGACGCCCGTGTCGATGACGGCCACAGTCATTCCCTCGCCATGCACGCCTCCGGTGTTCAACTGATCGAATTGGGAAAGTTTTGGCGGATTACCGTAGAGCTGTGGCGCGCCAATGTACTCAACGGCATGATCGAGAACCGGATGCACTTCCATTGCCTCGTACACACCGGTGACATTCGGCAGACCCTTGAGTGCAGCAATCGACTGTTCCGGAACCACCAGAGTGATCCCGTTGTAGACGTAGTTGAAACGGAACTTGATGTCGGCAGTGACCGGACCGTTTGGAGCGGACACTCCGGCAATTGTGAATGGAATTCCGGCGGCCGTCGCGCGTTGCAAAAATGCTTCCTGTTCGGCGACGACCTGTTGCTTGTAAGCATCTGCATCAAACGCACGTTTCTCTAATCCCGCCTGATACTTAGCAACCACGACTGGCTCCTTTGAGAGCTGTACGATGACCGTCTTGGCGGCCAGGGCTTCTGTCTTTCTCGGCGAAATTGAAGCCAGGCAAAAGATAAGCGCCAGACCGATGACGAAACCAAAACAGTGGATTGAAAAGCGTCTCATTTCTTCCTCCTAACAATCGCTCGTGCGTGATGCAGTGCTGCGAACTAACAGCGTGGAGAATGAACGAGAGTGGTTGAGAAATCCTTGAGTAGGCTGGCCAGACGGGTGTTCAGAGATTGCAATTGTCTTGCAAGCCGAGCGTCACCCTTACGGAGGACGGAGGCAAAGGGCGAATCTTATTGCTCTCTGAAGTTGTAGACGATAATTCCGGTCACTTTCACCGGCTGTCCGGACAGTTTCGTGGGCGAGAATCTAGCCTGCCGAGCGGCGGCTACTGCGGATTGTTTCAATAACGGATGCCCACTCACCGCGTTCGCGGAAATCACGTTTCCACTTTCATCGACAGTGACCTGCACGTTGACGGCCCCCGATGCATGGGCGGCCCTCGCAATCGGTGGATACGTCGGCTGAGGAAGGCTGGTGGCTTTGCCGTTAAGCACGCCGCCGGAAACCGTTTTTGGGATTTCGGCCCGCGGAGTTGATTTGGTTCCGGGCATCTGCGGACCTGCTCCTTCGTTCAGAGAGGTAGCAGGCGGAGGCGGCGGCGGAGCAGCTTGTGGAGTTTTGGCGCTTCGATCCTCAGCGGGCGGCGCGCTCGACTCAGTGCTGGTCCCGGATGAGCGAGCATTCGCATTCTCGTTGCTGTTCCCGCGCTTGCCGACGAGGTTGCAGAACGAGAGGGCAAGAATGATTGTGGCGAGAGCGAGAATGGACTTCATGATGTTTGGGCCTCCGTGCCAGAACCGCGAGCAGTTGCGCGCGAATCATACACTCAAGGGTTACAGAACCGGGAGCGGTAGCGACCGGATGCTGAGCTCAATGTGCGCTCCGAAGGAGCGAAATATATCGAGCGCGGGCTCATTGCGCCCCTACAGAGCGCTGAAAACCGTTTTCGGGTCGATGTTTCTATAAACATTTCGTCCCTAACGGGACGATCAAAACGTGTGATTGTTCTCGACAGTTGAATCTGACATCCCCTCGCTATCGCTCGGGGTTCTGTGCAGCTCGCGGTTCTGACACGCTACCAATTCTTCTTCAGATCTTCGAATCGTGACGCGTGTCACCCGCAAGCAAATCGATCACATGCCCCAGCACCGGCTTGATCACTTCGAAGCTTTCACGCACGGCTTTGGGTGAGCCGGGCAGGTTGATGATCAATGCGCCTGATCGAATACCGGAGACGCCACGCGAGATCATGGCCATCGGCGTGTTCTTGAAAGTCTGAACACGCATCGCTTCAACCAGGCCCGGGGCCGCACGTTCGATCACGCGCAGGGTCGCTTCCGGCGTGTTGTCGCGCAAACCAAAACCGGTGCCACCGGTAGTTATGATCAAATTGACATCGGGCCGATCAGCATATCCGCGTAACTTGTCGGAGAGCGGTTCGAGATCGTCAGAGAGGATTTCTTTGGCGACGATGCGCGCGCCAATTTCGGTGAGCAGTTCGATCAGCGATTCGCCGGATCGGTCTTCACGCTCACCACGCGAACAGGCATCGCTGGCGGTGATGACGACGGCGTGAATTGGATTGGGCATTGGTGTTCGTGGAGGTGACTCGCCTGCTTCGCTCCGTCAGGAGCGATATGTCTATAGAGCGGGTATCGCCAATAAGATCATTAGCTCCGTAGGAGCGAAATCGCCTGCATTTATTTCGCTCCTAAGGGAGCTCCAAAAAAGAATTCGACTGATGCTAATGAACATCTCGCCCCTAGGGAAACTGTCCTTTAATGCGGGCGAAAGCGCCGACGTTCCGGTTTTCACCGCGCCGATGCGCCCACCGCATGCAGATCCTGCAGCGCGCGCACTTCGAGCTCTTTTTGCGACGCTTCCGACGACAATGCTTCCACTAACGCCTGAGCCCCGGTCATCGTCGTCACGCAAGGCACTTTGTACTGCAATGCCGCGCGGCGAATCGCCTGCTCGTCGTAATGCGACGCGCGGCCCAGCGGAGTGTTGATGATCAGAGCAATATCGCCTTGCTTAATTTGATCGACAATGTTGGGGCGGCCTTCATTTACTTTGAAGATTTGCGCGACCTCGAGCCCAACTTCGCGCAGGCGCTCACCGGTGCCCCGCGTCGCGACTAAATCGAATCCGAGCCGCACCAGCCGCCTCGCGAGCAAAACCGCCTGTCCCTTATCGGCATCGTTGACGCTGATAAACGCCGTGCCGCTCATCGGCAGTCCGACGCCCGCAGAGGTCATCGCTTTTCCGTAAGCTTCGCCGAAGGTCTCGCCAATCCCCATCACTTCGCCGGTGGAATGCATTTCAGGACTCAGAATCGGATCGACGCCGGGGAATTTGGCGAAGGGAAAGACGGGAGATTTGACGTAGAAGCGATCCACACTCAAATCCTCAGGCAGGTTGAAATCTTTCAACGGCCGGCCGGCCATGACGAGTGCGCCGATGCGCGGGAGGGGAACTCCGGTCGCCTTGGAAACAAAAGGCACCGTGCGGGATGCGCGCGGATTGACCTCAATCACGTACACGCGATCGTCTTTGATGGCGAACTGAATATTCATCAATCCCTTCACCGACAACGCGTTCGCCAGTTTGCGCGTGTAGTGACGCATGGTTTCGACGTGCTCTTCGGCTATACGCACGGGCGGCAGGACGCAGGACGAATCGCCCGAATGAATACCGGCCTCTTCGATGTGTTCCTGGATGCCCGCGATGATACATGCCGTTTCGTCGGCGAGCGCGTCGACATCGAACTCCGCGGCCTGCTCGAGGAACTTATCGATCAGCACGGGTCGCTTGTGGGAAAAGTCGACCGCCGTGCGCATGTAATGATCCAGCGTTTCTTCGTCGTAAACGATCGCCATCGCCCGGCCCCCCAGGACGTAGCTTGGCCGAACCAGCACCGGATAGCCGATGCGCTCGGCAATTTCGCGGGCGCCTTCAATCGACGTTGCCGTCCCGTTCTCGGGTTGCGGAATCCCCAAATCATTTAGTAAAGCGCCGAACCTCCGGCGATCTTCGGCCAGATCGATTGAATCCGGCGACGTGCCGATGATCGGAACGCCGGCTTCGTGCAGCCGCATCGCCAAATTCAAAGGCGTCTGGCCGCCGAGTTGAACGATCACGCCGGTCGGCTTCTCCACATCGACGATGTTCATCACGTCTTCGAAAGTCAGCGGCTCAAAGTACAATCGATCCGAAGTGTCGTAATCAGTCGACACGGTTTCCGGATTGCAGTTGACCATGATCGTCTCGAAACCTGCTTCATGCAGCGCGAACGATGCATGACAACAGCAATAGTCGAACTCGATGCCCTGGCCGATACGGTTCGGGCCTGAGCCGAGAATCATGATCTTCTTTCGATCAGTCGGCTGCGCTTCATCTTCCTCTTCGAAAGTCGAGTAAAGATAAGGCGTGTGGGATTCGAACTCGGCGCCGCAGGTGTCCACGCGTTTGTACACCGGAATCAGGCCGAGTTGCTTTCGATAAGCCCGGACTTCGTCTTCACTGCGCTTGGTCAGGTAAGCGAGGCGGCGATCCGAAAGCGCGGCTTCCTTAAATGCGCGGAGAAGGTCGAGCGGAATATCTTCCAGCGCCGTCGCTCCCGCG
Source organism: Pyrinomonadaceae bacterium (assembly GCA_035274925.1). Taxonomy (GTDB): domain Bacteria; phylum Acidobacteriota; class Blastocatellia; order Pyrinomonadales; family Pyrinomonadaceae; genus UBA11740. The sequence goes on from DATENS010000227.1 coordinate 12,668, forward strand.
TCAGAACCGGACTCTGACACGACTGCCTCCACCTGTTCCTGGATTTCCATCACCTGCTTCAAC
>DATENS010000228.1:0-21266 GCA_035274925.1 Pyrinomonadaceae bacterium
CAGAGAAGATAGGGTATCGCGGCGTCTCATTCACACCCGGTTTCAACCGGGTGGCGAGCTTGCAAGAAAATTGCGGGAACCGTTTAAACGGCAATAACATACTTGACTCATCAATTGGGTTCGCAACCCGTAGGGTTGCAAGAAAGTAGCCGGGGGTCGCAGCGAAGCGTAGACCCCCGGGACGGTCGTCGTGGAATTCGCACCCTGAAGGGGTGCAAGATAAGTTCTGTGACCCTTTCAGGGTCAGAAAATCATCGACACTCTATCCGGGGGTATCGCGCTGACGCGCTCAACCCCCGGCTACTCTCTTTCAGCCCTACGGGCTGATCGCGCTGCCCCTTACCCAATGACCACTCCGCCTCTCCCCGATCAGATCGAACTCCATCGCGACCGCATGTGGCGGCGGGATGAAGACCTCCGCGTTGAATCCGCTACTGAAGCCGAACGTTTCATCGAAGACGTGGGCTTTGCAAATACGCTGACCGATACCCGTCGCGCTGGTCCGTCTCTGTACATCGCGGTGTGTGGGCGTCGCGATGTTAGTTTGCCCCGTCATGTTCAGAAGGACGAAGAGACGCGCCAAACCTGGTATCTCAAAGACGAAGTCATGCGCCGCGGTCGCGTTTACTACGCGAAACTCGCGGGCGGCCGCTCGATGTTTGTCGCGCCGCGCTTAATCAGCCACTTTGCCGCGGTGTGGATGCCAAGGCGCAAAGACGAGCCCGAAGTTTTGTCAGACGCGGCCCGCGGTGTGTTGAAGGTGCTCCGGCGCGAACACGAATTGGCTACCGCGGATCTGCGCGCCGAAAGTGGAGTCACCGACCGTGCGGCATTCACACGTGCGCTTGATGAGTTACAACGCACGATGAAAGTGATCCCACAGGACGTTATTTATCAACCCTTCTCCTACATCTGGATGCTTGCCGAAGACCGTTGGCCCGAACAGCTGCGAAAACGTGTGGCGCGCAAGACCGCGTTGCGAGAGATCGCGCGAGCATATCTGGCGGGCGCCGGGATGACTCTACTCGGCGAGACAGCGCGCGCTTCCGGTTTGAGCCGCGTCGAAGCAGGGCAGGGAAATCATCAACTGGTGGATGAAGGTTATGCGGTTCGCGTCAGACAAGGAGTTTACGCGCTGGCATCATTGAAGAATGGGTAACGTTAAGGATTGGGCGGCAAAGCCGCGTCACACATACTTTCCACGACACGTCTGACAAGTTATATTGAGCGACGATTCGGGCATCGCAATCCTCATCGCGCACTTTATGCTGAAAAAAGTTCTCCTGCTATCCGCATCAGCCGGCGCCGGTCACGTGCGCGCCGCGCAGGCGATTGAAAAAGCATTCAACCAAACTTTGAACGGCGCAGCCGAAGTACATCACTTCGATGTGCTCAACTACACCAACAAAGTCTTTCGCCATCTCTATTCCAAGGCGTACATCGATCTCGTCAACAAAATGCCCGAGGGGCTGGGTTGGGTTTATGACAAGCTCGATACGCCCTGGAAAAATGAACGCCGCCGGCTCGCCCTCGATAAGCTCAACACGCGGCCGTTCGTGAAACTGCTCGAGCAGTACCAGCCTGACCTGATTGTCTGCACTCATTTCCTGCCGGCCGAGATCGTTTCGTGGCTTAAAGCCAAAGAACGTCTGGCGAGCCGGCAGGCCATCATTGTTACCGACTTTGATGTGCATGCGATGTGGCTGGTCCACCACTACGAGCGCTATTTCGTGGCGATCGACGAAGCGCGCGCTTATCTCGAGGCGCTCGGTATACCGCCGCAGAAAATAACTGTGAGTGGAATTCCCATCGACCCGGTCTTTGCCGTGAAGAAAGGAAAGCAGGAGATGCGATCCAAACACGGCCTGGCGCCGGATCGCACCACAATTTTGCTTTCGGCGGGTGGCGAAGGCGTGGGTTCGGTGGACGCTCTCATCACTGCGCTGCGGCCGCTGCAACACCGAGTACAAGTCGTCGCCATCTGCGGGCGCAACGAGGAACTTAAGAAACGTTTGTCCCGGATGGCCGCGCGCATAAAGCCAGATGCGAACATGCTGCTGAAGCCATTCGGCTACACGCTCGAGATGGATGAGCTCATGACTGCGTCAGACCTGGTGATGGGAAAGCCCGGCGGTCTCACCACGTCCGAAGCGTTGGCCAAGGGACTGGTATTTGTAATCGTGAACCCGATTCCCGGTCAGGAGGAACGAAACTCTGATCATCTGCTTGAAGCTTCAGTGGCTATCCGTTGTAACAACTTGCCCACCTTATCTTACAAGCTCGATCGACTGTTGGCTGACAGGTCGCGATTCAGCGCCATGCAGGCGAGCGCGAAGCGAATGGGCCGGCCGAACGCCGCGAACGAGATCGTTGGTCAGTTGATGGGAGCGATGTGACGGGGGCGCATATGGAGTGCGCTGACTTGTCAGGGCTATTAAAAGCGGCGACGAGTCGCCGCAGTCCAAAGCCTCACTTCAGCTTCTCGTATTCTTTCTTTGCTTCGATTAAGACCGGAATCTCTGCGTCAGCACCTCTCCACACCGCGAAGAAATCCTGATAAGCCTGGCGCGCGCGCGCCGTGTCACCGGCGAGCGTACCCGCACGGGCCAGCCCGAAATGTGCGAGCGAGTACAAGGGAGAGGTTGGTTGCGAGCCGCGGTGTTTGAGAATGCGCTGGAACTCAGCAGACGCGTCCGCCCCCGCTTTTTGATTGAGGTATATCTGGCCGCGCAGGTAAGCGATCTGAAAGAGGGCGTAACCTTCGTAACGTCTGGTGGCTTCCAGTAACTGGAGCGCCTGGGCCGCATTGCCTCGCAGCAATTCAATGCGAGCCTGCACCAGCGGCGCCATCACTTTGTTGAGTACCGTGTCGTTGGGAAAACGCCTGCTTAGATCAGCAATAATGGTTTGCGCCTGGCCGGCCTCGCCGCACGTGGCCAGCGCGTTGGCGGCGTTAGCCGCGATCAGCGGACTGTGGGACAGGCCGAGCGCCCTCGCGGTCTGTGCCTTCACCTGTTTGCAGTCTCCAAGAGAAGCGTCGCGAGTCACACCGCCAACCACAATCTGCGCGGCCACATCTTTCAGGTCGCGACGCTCTGCCAACTCAATCGCGCGGTCCGAAAGCTCCCGTGCCTTCCGCAACTGGCCAAAGAAGGCCGCCGACTCGGACTGCCAACCCTGCGCCGCGTATTCATCGGGCTTGCCATTCATCGCTTCGATCTGTTGGGTCATCGTTGCGGCATCACCCTGGACAAACGCGATTCGATAAAGAATTCTGCGCATGCCCGTGGATTCGAGTTTCTGCGCCTGCGCCTGCGCGATGATTTGCTTGGCCTCGTCAAAACGATCGAGGCCGACAAAAGCGGCGGCCAGGAGCGAGTAACCAGAAGCCGAACCCGGATTCAGGCGAATCGCTTCACGTGCGGCTTCCATCGCCTTCTCGAATTGTCCGAACTCGTTGTACTTAACCGCGAGGTTGTTGGGCGGCGAAGCATCACGCGGATATGTGCGCTTCCACAGTTCCAGTGTTTCGAGACACTTCTCGATCTCTCCAGTGACGTTGTCATAGTACCCGGCGGAAATGTAGAGACGTTCGCGCTCGCTGACACGATCGCGTAACTCAAAAGCTTTTTGCGAAGCTTCAGCCGCCAGGTCATTCTGCCGGCTGTTGTAATACATCGACGCCATGCGCGCGTAGGCCAGCGCGAAATTAGGATCTAGTTCCGTTGCACGCCTGAGGAAGGGAATGGCTTCGAGATACTTGCCCTTTAATTGCTCTTCCACTCCGACTGAAAAGGCTTTGAAAGCTTCCAGCGACGAGGTCGTGGCTTGTTCGATGGGCGCGTCGAACTCCTGGATCGATTGCAGCGACTCTCCGAGCTTCTCTCTTAAGTTCATCGCCGCCTGGCCCAGAGCATGGAGCACCTGTTCTTTGCTGCCGGCCTCAGCCTGTTCGCGCGCGATCGCGTCACCGGTCTGCGCGTTGATGGCCTCCAGGGTGATCACATAGTGATTCCCCATCGTTGCAATCGAACCGACCAGCATTGCCTTCAATCCCTGACGCTGACAAATCTCCAAACCCACGCTTCGATTAATGCGCTCGTCCGATGAGCGGCCCATAAACTTGAGGGCTTCGCGCACGCGATCTTCGGAGAGAATATTCAGGAAAGGGGACTGGCCGAGTTGCACGGCCATCGCCTGCTTTAGCGTCCCGTCAAAGACCGAGTCTCCGGTCGAGTTAACGAAATCCGCCAGCAACACGTTGTCCTTTTCCGTCAAGACCTCTTTGTTGCGGGACTTCATCAAGAGAACCAGACCGACGACGACAATGGCCGCGAGCGCCGCGATCAGAATCTTGCTTTTGTGCCGCTTGATGCCGGTGATGAGCTGCTCGGCACTGGTCGATCGGGCCCGCTCGGCGATTTCAGTTTGCTTAGCCGAAAGCTGCGAGCGCGCGGCGGTCTGATGTTTGACGGGCCGGGCGCTGCTGTCCGCCGTCCTCTGGTCCGGCGGGAGCGTGCGCCTGATCTCGGCCTGGACATCGAGGTGTTGCTTCAATCTTTTCAGATCAATGAAAAGGTCCTTGGCGTCCTGGTAGCGCTCGTCTTTGTCCTTGGTGAGCGCCTTGGTTACGATTTCGTCGAGCCGCTCAGGTGCGTCCTCTTTTTCATGCGCATCGTCCGAGAGAAGCGTGAGCGCCGGGGGCTGTTTGTGAAGAATATTGGCGACGATGTCGCTTTTCGTAGGGCCCTCAAACGGCAGCTCGCCGGCGATCATCTCGTGAAGCACCACGCCCAGGCTCCAGATATCCGTGCGCCAATCGACTTCAAATCCGCGGGCTTGTTCGGGCGACATGTAGCTGGTCGTGCCCATGACGACGCCGGGATCGGTATTGACCACTGTGCGGGTGATGGCTTCTGAGTCAGCATGTGAATCCTGAGATGTTTCCGTGGGCTTGGCGAGACCGAAGTCGAGGACTTTAACGACTCCATCATCATGCCGCACCATGATATTTTCGGGTTTGATGTCACGATGAACGATGCCCGCTTTGTGCGCGGCGGCCAATGCGGAGGCCACCTGCATGGCAATGTCCAGCGCCTCGCGGACGGTGAGTCGTTTTCCGGCTAAGTAATTGCGCAAAGTGACACCGTCAATGAACTCAGTGACGATGAAGCGCGTCGATTCAGTCTCGTCAATCTCAAAGACCGTGATGATATTTGGTTGATTCAGCGATGAAGCGGTTTTGGCCTCCTGCATGAATCGCCGCATGCGATATTCATCGGCGGCGATGTCAGGTGGCAAGATCTTCAAGGCCACGAGGCGGCCCAGTTGTGTGTCATGCGCGAGATACACATGGCCCATTCCGCCCGCGCCAATTTTCGAGCGAATTTCATAACGGCCCAGCCGTGTGCCCGCAGCGATCATGGAAAGTTCCTAATCAAGATACCAAGTTTTGTGCCGGGCACGAACACTATTTCTCTTCAGCAATCAAAACCGCGTCACGTGCCGTGCTGCCGCGCGAGAGCACCAGCTGGCGTCCGTCCGGCGAGTACGAGAAGGATTCGATGAAGAGTGATTTGAAGTCAGTTATTTGCTGCGCACGTCCGCCGTCGAGGGGCAATCGCCAGAGATTGGAAACTTCGCCCTGCCTGTCGGCATAAACGAGCGCTTTGGAGTCCGGTGACCAGTTCCATGCAGCGCTCGTCACAGGCAGGTCGAATCGTTTAAAAGCCGCGCCATCATCGAACTTGACTATGATCGCATGCCGGCGCTTCGACTGCTGGTCCTCGGTGACGTAGGCCAGGAGCCTGGCGTCGGGTGAAACTCTCACCCCGAAAGCCGCCGCATCAGAGATCTTGATCGGCGTGCCTCCATCTACCGGTATCTTCCAAATGCCAGGCGTGTAAAGAGTGTAAAGTACCCACTTGCCGTCCGGTGTGAGCGACATGAACGCCAGTGAAGTAACGTCCGTTAACTGTTTCGGGTCCGAGCCATCGATATTCATGCGCCAGATCTGCCGGATCTTTGAGCGGAGCGAGCCATAGAAGATGTATCGACCGTCCGCTGAGACCTCCGCGCCCCCGGCATCCTCTCCTAACTCGGTCAAAGCCTTTTGCCCGGTGCCGTCGGCGTTCATTATCCAAAGGCGATCACCCCCGCCTGTATTCGACCTGAACACGATACGACCGTCAGGCGTCCACTTACACCCTTCGTCCTGCACGTTGGTGCGCAATTCAGTTATCGCACGTGCGCGTTGCGCGTCGCCGTCCGGGACGATCCAGATATTTGTCGTTGTCTCATTCTGCAACGCGACCAACGTGCGAGAGTCAGCTGTCAGCGTCATGCTGAAGGTGCCGTACGAGTTTAGATCGTTCGTGATACGCCGTACCTCGCCCCCGGGATAAGTCAACTGCCAGATTTGCCATTCGTCGGTCACTGACTGGCGCCCTGACAGGGCCATGCCGCTTCCGTCACTAAACCATCCGATGCGTCCTACGTCCCACCAACGCTGCGACGTCATCACCTGGGTCGAACCGTCTGCGACCGAAACGACTGCTACCGTCATGTGCTCGCCACCATCGGTGTTGCCGTAATCCATGGCGATGAGTTTCCCGTCCGGCGACCATGCCACGGCTCTGCCAGCGACGAACTCGGGCTCGCTGAATGACTTGATCCGGCGCTCGTTAGTGCCATCGGCGTTAGCCAGGAACAGCCGATACTGCTCAGATGCACCCGTTTGATAACGTCCGAAGGCAAGTTGTTTCCCGTCAGGCGAAAGGCCGACCGTCGACTGAACATTTGCCAGGATCTTCTTGATGGCTCCGCCCAGCACAGCGACCTGGAAAAGCGCGCCCTGCGGGTTCTCTTCGTCCCGCTGGTAATAGAAGACATACCCGCCGTCATGCGAGAAGAAATGAGGGGACATCGCGCCGGCCGCGGACGGCGGGACGATTTGCACGCGACTGCCGGTCGCCAGATGCTTTGTCCATAGGCTGAACTTCCCATCGGCAAGCAAGGTATAGGCGATGTATTTGCCGTCAGGTGCGACGGTTACGTTCTGGAGGTTGCCTTCGGTGGTGATGCGCGTCATCTTCACGCGTTCGAAGTGTGACGCTTTGGGTTTCATTACATAGCGATAGATCGCAAAGGCCCCCGCACTTAACAGAATCAGAGCCAGAGCGGCAAAGACAATCTTCTTGTTTCGCTTAACGCTCTGGACAAGATACTCGGCGCTCGAGGCCCGGGTGGAAAGAGAGTCCAATGGAAGACCGGTGGCGCTTCCTGGCGGTGCAATCTGAGTATTCGCATTTGTTGTCGACGGTCCGCCCGATGTTTGATGCACGGAATCGTGAAGGTCTGAGGCGCTCATTAACTCCTGGCGCAGCTCTTCCAACTCAATCGCGACGTCTTTGATCGATTGGTATCGTTTGTCCGGGTCTTTCGCCAGACAACGCCGGATGATTCTCTGTAAATCGTCGGGCGCCACCGGATTGAGATCCTTAATTACCGGGGTCGGCGCATGCACGATGTTGTGTAAGGAATCGAGCACATCCTTGCCGGCGAATGCCTTTTGTCCGGTAGCTGCTTCAAACAGGAGGCAGCCGAACGAGAAGATGTCTGAGCGGTGATCGATCTCATTGGTCTTGCCCTGGGCCTGCTCTGGCGACATATAGCCGACCGTGCCCATCACAATGCCAGGTGTCGAGTGTTGTGGCATCACTGCCGTAGCGACTTCGCTGCCGCCCTCGTCAGTTGCCGGGCGCTGCTGGATCAGCTTGGCCAGGCCAAAGTCGAGAATCTTCGCGTGACCTTCGCGCGTGACCATGATGTTGTCGGGCTTCAGATCGCGATGCACGATCCCAGCGGTGTGTGCCTTTGCCAAACCCTCCGCCGCATGCTGGAGGTGGCGCAACAGCTTGGCCAGATCAGTGTGTCTGACATGAATTAACTCTCGCAGCGTTAGGCCATCGATAAACTCCATCGCAATGAAGTGTGTCCCTTCGCTCTCTCCGATCTCATAAATGTGCGCGATGTTCGGATGATTGAGGCCGGCCGCGGCGGTCGCTTCCTGCTTGAATCGCCGCATCCGATCCTGATTCGAAGCGACGTCGGCCGGTAGTACTTTCAGAGCGACCTTGCGATGAAGGTTGTTATCTTCAGCGAGATAAACTTCACCCATCCCGCCCGCGCCGAGCTTTGAGAGGATACGATAGTGGGACAGACTGGATTCGGGGGACAGGTCCGACATTTATGCGAAGATTTGCACCGGCGCCGAAGGTGGGGTTCGCACCCACACCCGTTGCGAACATCCTTCAAATTCCACCATGCTGGGACACCCGCGTCGGGCTATTGTAATTGAGTATTGCGGCAATCCAAACAGTTCATTTTTGATGGAGACTGGAAGCCCGGTGGTCGGAACCCCAGCGTCAGCCCGCAAACCGTTCGGTGGCCGTTCCCGCCCGCCGTCTGTGGTTAGTTCGGTGTAGTTCTGTGGTAGCTAACATTCCGCCGCTTTCCCGCCTGTCATAGATTCAGCTCGTAATTCGAGGAGGCCCGGCCTTCATTTGCCCGAGCCTTCAATTGAAAGTCACAGGAGCTGATTCCATGAAGTCCTTCAGATTCAAATTTGTCGCCGGCTTTGCCAGCATTCTGCTGATAGCCGTTGCGTTTGCTATTCCATCTAACTCGAGTCGCGCCCAGGGCGAGAGCGAGGCGCCGCCCGCCGACAAGACCCTTTCGCCATATTTCTTTGTGCAGGGAGACCCCAGCGTCGACCGTTTGCCGCTCAAGGACACGCGCGTCGAGATTTCCGTCTCGGGCGTAATCGCCGACGTGAAGGTCGTGCAAACCTATCGCAATGAAGGTTCGCGACCGATCAATGCAACCTATGTTTTCCCGGCGTCGACGCGCGCCGCGGTGTATGGGATGCGGATGAAAATCGGCGATCAGGTGATCGTCGCGAAAATTAAGGAGCGCGAAAAGGCCAAGGAGGAATTCGAAACCGCCAAGAAGGAAGGGAAGAGCGCGTCTTTGCTCGAGCAGGATCGGCCGAATGTTTTCTCGATGAACCTGGCCAACATGATGCCGCAGGAGCAGGTTGAGATCGAGCTCCGCTACACCGAATTGCTGGTGCCGACTGATGGAGTTTACGAAGTCGTTTACCCGACGGTCGTTGGCCCGCGCTATTCGTCACAGAAAGAGTCCACCGCGTCCGCGAACGATAAATTTGTGAAGAGTCCTTATCTTCATGAAGGCACGAAGCCGACCAGCGAGCTTCACATCTCGGCGAAAATTTCCGCGGGCGTGCCGATTCAGGAATTAGCTTGCACGTCGCACCAGATTTCTCCGCAATGGCAGAGTGCCAGCGTGGCTCACCTGACCATGGATGATTCCGATCCTTTTCAGGGCAATCGCGACTTTGTCATGCGTTATCGCCTTACCGGAAATCAGATCGCCGCCGGGCTGCTGCTGTTCCAGGGTCAGGATGAAAACTTCTTCCTTTACATGGCCCAGCCGCCGCAGCGAATTGCCAACGAGGAAATCCCGCCGCGCGAATACATCTTTGTGGTGGACGTTTCGGGTTCGATGGAAGGTTTTCCGCTGAACACTTCGAAGCAGTTGCTGCGGGATCTGATTGGCAAGCTACGGCCGACAGACTTGTTCAACATAGTTCTATTCGCAGGTGACTCTTCGATTCTTTCGCCCGAGTCGCTGGAGGCGAATCAGGAAAATGTCGCGTCGGCGATTCGCTTGCTCGAGCAACAGCGCGGCAGCGGCGGAACAGAGCTCCTACCGGCGATCGAACAGGCGATGGCCATTCCGCGTGAGAAAGATTTTTCTCGCAGCATCGTGCTCGTAACCGACGGCTACATTTCCGGCGAAGAAGGCGTCTTCAATTACATTCGCGAGAATCTCACAGAATCAAACGTCTTTGCGTTTGGGATTGGCTCGTCAGTTAATCGTTACCTGATCGAAGGCGTGGCGAAAGCCGGAATGGGCGAGCCGTTTGTGGTGACCGATCCATCCCAGGCTGCGGCGACTGCCGAGAAATTCCGTAAATACATTCAAACGCCGCTCCTCACCGACATCCAGATCGAAACCAAAGGTTTCCAGACCTACGATGTGCAGCCGGCGCATCAACCCGATCTTCTGGCGCAGCGTCCGGTGATTCTTTTTGGCAAATGGCGCGGTCCAGTGACGGGAACGATTGAATTGCGTGGCCGCACCGGACGCGGAGATTACCTCACGACTCTGGATGTTTCGGGTGTGCAGCCAAACGATGACAATCGTGCGCTGCGATACCTTTGGGCGCGGTCGCGGATCGCCGATTTGTCGGATTATGGATTTGGAACTCCATCTGAGGATCGCATCAAGGAGATTACTTCCCTGGGGCTGAAGTACAACCTGCTCACCAAATACACGTCCTTTATCGCCGTGCGCGAAAAGGTGACCAACCCGGGCGGTTCAGTTGACAACGTCGAACAAGCGCTGCCGCTGCCCGTTGGTGTGAGCGACCTGGCAGTCGGAAGCGAGCCTGAGTTGATGTGGCTCTTGGTGGTTGCGCTCCTGATTAGCGCCGTCATGTTCGTGCGCTGGCGGTTTGGCATGCGATTGGCCCTTAACGGTCGTTGGTTCAAATAAGGCGGACAAGGTGGAGAAGCTCCGGAGGAGCCAAATGTCTATAGATGCCGGTATTACCAGGACTGGCGCTCCAGCGGAGCGCAACTGTTTCCGAGGGTATTCCGCTCCTCCGGAGCGGATACTCTCTTCGGTCCGTAATTTCTATAAACATTTCGTCCCGACGGGACGAAACCTCACCCCTCTCTTTACGAGATCCAACTGGAGACGCCACACCCAGTTGGTAACCGTACTCCTCTGCGGCATCGCCCTCAAGTATTTCTATTCGACGGCGAGCGTCAATGAACTACGCTGGATTTTGGCGCCTACGACCTTTCTGGTTCAGCTGATCACGGGCGCGAGATTTCAATTCGAGTCTCATGCTGGATACATGAACAGCGATCACACTTTTCTAATTGCTGCCTCGTGTGCCGGTGTGAATTTCCTTTTGACCGCGTTTCTCATGTTGACGTTGGGAAGTCTGTGGCGAAATCGCTCAAGCAAAATCGGATGGACTTTCATTCCCGTCGCGGCGCTGGTGGCTTACGCGGCCACGCTGGTGGCGAACACGGTGCGGATTTCCACCGCGCTAAGATTGCACCGACTACCACCGGAGATAAGCTGGTTAGCTCCCGACCAGCTTCATCGCTTCGAAGGCATCTTTATCTATTTTGGATTTCTGCTGCTCTTGTTTGTCGCGAGTGAATGGTTTGGCTACCGCACGAACGACATCAAGGCGGGATCAGGCAGTGCGCCAAATTCTTTCGGCCTGCTATGGCGAGTTCTTTTCCCACTGGTCATCTACTACGCAACGACTCTGGGAATTCCGCTCGTAAATGGCGCCTATCGTCAAGGCGCGGAGTTTTTGGAGCACTCGTTGTTCGTTGTGCTCACGCCTTTGATAATTGTCTTTCCATTCGTGACGTTCAAGTTATTTAAGAAACTGTCTGTCGCAACGCGGTCGACGGAGATTTCTCTAAGAGAGTCTGTCGGGAAAAGTGCGATCAGTCTTAGGTAGCTATTGGTTCCGGCGACACGGGGCAATCCAAACAATTCATTTTCCACATGCCAAAGACGCGGTAGGATATGTCTTCTTACGGAGAAACATGCTCACGGTACCGTTCAGGCTCGCCTCGGTTTTTTGGATCTGGTTCTTTCTCGCCGTTTCATCTGCTCCATTTACTTTTTCGCAGAGCGCAGCAAAACAAATTGGCTCGATAGACTTTTACGGGTACGCAGGCCGGGATCTGAATAGAGTGCGGGCGGCATTGCCGATTCGCGAAGGCGAGTTGTTTATGCCTTCCGACCAGACTGTCTTTGAAACGAAAGCCGGCATCCGGGCCGCGGTTAAAAAGGCTACCGGCAGCGCAGCAACAGACGTGGCAGTGGTCTGTTGCGATGGTGAAGGAAATTCATGATCTACATCGGGTTACCGGGTAAGTCGCTAAAGAGAAATTCATATAATCCGGCGCCGAAAGGCAAGGCGATTCTGCCGGTCGAAGCCGTGAATCTTTACCGGCAGGAGGATGAGCTAAGCAGCAGGCTGGTCCAGGAGGGAAGGGCGGGAGAAGATGACTCGACGGGATACGCCCTTTCAACTGATGCCAAACTTCGGCGGATGCAGTTGGATATGCGCGCATTTGCGTTAAAACACGGAACTCTTCTCAGTCGCATATTACGCACATCCAGACATGCCAATCAGCGCATGATGGCGGCAGGCCTTCTCGGCTACGCGCGTCAGTCGAGCTCGCAAATTGCTGACTTGGTTTGGGCAAGCCGTGATGTTGACGAGGGCGTGCGCAACCTTGCGATCCGAGCGTTGGGCGTACTGGCCAAATCCCGGGTGAAGATTGCCGGTCAAATTCCGTTTGATGGCTTCGTAGAAATGCTGGGTTCAGGTTCGTCGACAGATCGAAACAAGGCTGCGTTTCTGCTCGACGAAATGAGTCGTTATCGAAATCCCAGATTGCTCAGCTCATTACGTTCTCGCGCCCTCGATTCCGTGATTGAAATGGCCAGGTGGCGATCTGCGACGCACACCGGATCCGCTCGAAATCTTCTTGGCAGAATTGCGGGAATCAGCGAGAACGAACTCGGACGAATGATGGACGCTTCCTATGTCGAAAAGGTCATTAGCTCCATCCAGAAACACTGAGCTCCCAAACAAGTACGCCTCCGGGTTTACGGTCTGTGACTTGTAAGTTCACATGCTGGTAGACTCTGGCTCGCAATTTTCATCAATCAAACTACCGGAGTCAGGATTAAGTGAATTTCAAGTCAAAGTTGCTTTTGCTTGTGTCGTTAGCTGTTGTCGCTGTCTTTATTAACTCCAGCCATCCACAACCGGTGAGTGCCGGTTTGCCGGAACCCGGCGGGTGGAGCATTTCAGATCTCGGATGGATTGCAGGCGATTGGCAAACTAGTCCGGGCGGACGTGCGGTCTCTGAGGAACATTGGACGCGCCCCGCGGGCGGGTCGATGATTGGAATGAGTCGTACTCTGGCCGGCGATAAAACCGTTGCGTTTGAGTTCCTCCGGCTGGAACAACGTGGCGATGCGGTCTTTTATGTCGCCAGCCCCAACGGTCGCTGTCCGTCCACCGATTTCAAGCTCACCAAACTCTCCGGTCAGGAAGCAGTATTCGAAAACCCTGCGCACGACTTTCCCAAGCGGATCACCTATCGCAAGAATTCGGATGGCGGCTTGGTGGCTACCGTTGACGCAGGCGAAGGCACCAAGTCACAAGTGTTCACTTTCAAACCAGTTGTGAAGTGAGTTGAGTTGGGCGACAACAGAAAAGCGCGCGGAGCGCGCGACGGCATAAAGCCCGGGGCGTAAGCCCCGGGATCAGTTGCCAAAGGATGTATCGAGCCCGCGGAGCGGGCGAAAGATCTTGAAGTGCGGCGACTAGTCTCCGCTTTCCCGAGCGCTGACAGTCCTCGCACTCCATCCATGGCTGTCGCCCGCTCCGCGGGCTATCTCCTACGTGGGATTCGATCCTGGGGTTTGCTCGCTTCGCTCGCTGCACCCCAGGCTTTATGCTAACACCCGCTTCGCGGGTTATCTTTTCGCCGCTGACAATTGACACGGTATCCGGAGATTCAATGAAGAAAGTCATTCTCCTCTTTTTGCTTTTCCTGCTCGCGGCTTCCGCATCGTCGCAACCGAAACCCGCAACTTCGAGGACCGTTGCTTTCGTTAACGTCAACGTCATTCCCATGGATCGCGAACGCGTGCTCCGCAACCAGACTGTCCTGGTTCGCAACGGCGTAATTGTCGACATCGGCGACACCAGGCGAATCAGGGTTCCGAAAGGCGCGCAAAGGATTGATGGTGAGGGGAAGTTCCTGATACCTGGTCTCTCGGACATGCACGTTCATATGTTTACCGACGATGAATATCCCGAAGCGTTCGCCGAAGACGAATTCAAGGTGATGATTGCCTACGGCGTCACCACCATTCGGCTCATGACCGGTACGCCGGAGCAACTCTCGTGGCGCGCAAAAAGCGCGAGAGAGGAAATTCTCGCGCCGACAATTTATGCCGCCAGCCCCCAATTCACCGGACGGAAATCAAGCAACGCTCTCGTAGTCACTACCGAAGCCGAAGCCCGGGCTGCGGTTATCAACTCGAAGCAGGATGGCTATGACTTCATTAAGGTAACCACTTTCCTCAAACCCGAGGTTTACGAAGCGATTGTCGATGAAGCACGCAAGCAGAACATTCGCGTGGTAGGTCACGCCGACAGCCGGTCCGTCGGCTTGGCACGGGCGCTCAAAGCCAGGCAGCAGATTGAACATCTTGACTCGTACCTCGAAGCGCTTCTACCCGCGAGTTCGCCGGTGAAGGGTTCAGTTTCCGATATCTACGTTTTCAATCCGAAGAATTGGGAGAGCCTCGATCATCTCGACGAGAGCAAGATTCCGGAAATCGCACGCCTAACAGTTGAAGCAAATCCTTTTGTGACGCCCACGCTGCATCTCTTCAAATTCACTTTTGGGGAAGGGAGGACCGAAGAATCATTTAAGGCCCAACCGGATCTTCGCTTCTATCCGCAAAAAACGATTGATTATTGGATGGCCGGCAGCAAGCGTTATCTGGCGAGCGCCGCGCCAATCGAGAAGCGTGAGAAATACATTCGGATTCGCAACAAGATTGTAAAAGCAATTCACGACGCGGGCGGGCGAGTGATGGCGGGGTCGGACACTCCTGAGTGGTTAATGCTGTATGGCTACACACTCCATCTCGAGTTAATCGATCTGCGCGATGCGGGCTTATCGAACTACGCCGCGCTGGAAGCAGCCACTCGCAATCCGGCGATGTTCTTTGGAACGTTTGATAAAACCGGGACGATCGAGAAAGGGAAGCGCGCTGACGTGGTCCTGCTCGAGGCTAATCCTTTGGAAGATATCGCGAATACTCAAAAACGCGCCGGCGTTATGCTCAAAGGGAAGTTACTATACCCAGGCGGAAATGAATCAGTGGCTCGATACGATTGCACCGCGATTTCAAAAGGCATTGGACGAGAAGCACTAGCATCCAAACTTCGCGGCACGGTCTGCTCAATCGACTCTAGCGATAGAGAAAGCTCGGGTCGTCAAAGCCTCGAGCGCTCCATTTCCCATCCAGTTGCGTAATTATTTCCTTACATATACTCTCAAATACCTCACCACAATGTATTCGTCGGCCCCCGCCAGCCGTACGAGAATTGAGAAATATCTTGTTGCTTAAATCGAGTTTTGCGAATACTTTCGTAAATTCAGATGATAACCGGCCGCAACATTATCTTCACGTCGAGCATTGACTGGGACGATCAGTGGCAAGCTCCGCAAGAACTCGCGGTGAGACTAAGTAAGGCCGGCAACCGCGTACTCTATATTGAAAACACCGGCGTGCGCTCTCCCGGGTTTCGGGACACGAGGCGCGTTATGCGGCGATTAAAGCATTGGGTAAAGGGGCTGCGTCAGCATAGCCTGCGGCAGGTTGGCCCTAATGTATGGGTCCATGCTCCCCTGGTTTTGCCTCCCTTCGGCTCCGGCATCCGAGAGTCTCTCAATCGTCATTTCTTTCTACCACTGATTGGGAAAGCCGCGCGTTGTCTGGGGATGACGGATCCCATCATTTGGACATTCCTGCCGACTGACACCACTCTCGGCGTGCTGGATTTGTTGTCTTCAGCGAACAGCAGAGTGATCTACTACTGCGCCGGCGACTTCGCTCAACTAACAACCGACTCTCAACAGCTTGCGCGTAATGAAGCCCAGTTAGTCAGGCGCAGCGACGTGGTCTTCACTATTTGTGAAGAGTTGGCATCTCACTGCCGTCAATGGAATAGCAACGTTCACGTCTTTCCCTACGGCGTCGACTTAAAAGCCTTTCCGTTCAAAGATTCTGATTTTCCTTCAAACCTAAGATCCGAGCAGGGGGAATTCCTATGGGCCAATCCTTCCCCGGCGAAGTCAGGGGCGCATCCGACAAAAAATGGGCACAAGGTTATTGGCTATATCGGTGGATGGCATCGTCATGTAAGCGTCGATATGTTGACCGTGATGGCAAGAGCGCGTCCCACCTGGTCGTGGGTTTTTGTAGGCTCAACTGAAATGTCGTTGAACGGCTTTGACGATCTGCCGAACGTTTACATTCTTGGTCAGAGACCCCATCGAGAATTGGCCCATTACATACGCACCTTTGACGTCTGCATCGTTCCGTACAAGCGCAGCGCCTACACCGAAACAGTGGTGCCCTCGAAAATTAATGAATACCTGGCGATGGGTAAGCCAATCGTTTCCACAAATCTGCCGTGGGTCTGCGCCTTTAACGAGGAGCATCAGGTGATTGTCACTAGTCAGGAACACCCGGAGGAGTTTCTGCGGGGGATTGAGCATGCTTTTAGTCTCAGAGATGACGACGCTCTAATTGCGCGGAGACGTGACGTCGCTCGTCAGGGCGATTGGGAGACGCGGCTGGAAAGCATGAGCGAGCTGATTACCAATCTCAGGGACAAATCAAACACCAGGACGTCGTTACCCCCATTGGTGCCGACGGCAATGACGAGCACAGTGGTTTTAGATCACGGATAGTCGTCAGTTCTATCATTGCCGTATTCGCATGACGAGCTTGCTACGGAATCCATGACTTCAGCACCGAAAACTCGAAATCCTTTCGTGTCTGTGGTCGTTCCCGTCTGGAATGGTGCAGAGCGGTTGGCTTGTTGTCTTCATGCGCTCGAGGCACAGACTTACGCCGATGACTTATACGAGGTCATCGTCGTTGACAATCATCCTGAACAGCGAGGTGGCGAGGAAGGCCACAGAATTGCTCAGCTTGTTTCAGGAAATGCTAACGCGCGAGTTGTACATGAGGAACGGCCGGGCTCGTACGCTGCGCGAAATACGGGTGTGGCGGTTGCGCAGGGAGAGATCATCGCTTTCACCGATGCCGATTGCATTCCCGCTCCCGATTGGATCGAAAGGGGCGTGGCCCACCTGACGGCTCTGGACGCCAATTGCGCGGTCGTCGCCGGTCACATCGAGATTTTTCCGCGTTCAGCCGCGCGGCCTAATGCTATCGAGCAATATGAGGTGCTGATCGCGTTGGCCCAGAAGGATTTCGTGAGGAAGTACAGCTTCGGGGCGACTGCAAATCTCTTTACCTTTAAAGAAGTACTAACGCGGGCGGGAACATTTCTCGCGGAAGTTAAGTCGGGTGGTGATCTGGAGTGGGGCAGGCGTGTTACGGGCTATGGCTACAAGTTGGAATACTCCGAAGACGCCCGTGTATTTCATCCCGCGCGCGCTTCCTTCGCAGAGCTCTACTCCAAAATAGTCCGCGTTGCCGGCGGTCATCACGATCTGAAACGGTTGAAGGGACGCGCCTACCTCGAATTCGAAAGAAGCTGGCTGCTGGATCTCGTTCCTCCGGTACGAGCCATGGCGCAGATCATGCGCGAGCCGTCGCTCGTCCGCTGGCGCGATAGGATTAAGGTTTGCACTGTCCTCTGTTTCGTCCGGTTTGTGCAGGCTTTTGAAAGATCACGTTTAGCTTTTCCTGCGCTATGGAATTACCACACGACAGCGCGTTAGCCGGCTCATCAGCTGGCCCACTCGTCTCAGTCATCTTGCCTGTTTACAATCGCGCGGGCTGGGTGGCGCGAGCAATTAAGAGCGTTCTCTCGCAAACTTACCCGCATCTTGAGCTATTGGTTATCAACGACGGCTCGACTGATGACACGCGGCAGGTACTGGACGGCTTCGCATCACGCATCACAATTCTCGATCAGCCACACAAGAGGGCGGAAGCCGCGCGTAATCTTGGCCTGGAACATGCCCGCGGAGAATTCGTCGCGTTCATCGACTCAGATGACGCATGGTACGCCGACCGTCTCAGCCGCCAACTGCCGCTATTCAGCCGGGATGAAGTCGGGCTGGTTTTCGGTAATGCCACACTGGTCGATTATCCACAGGCGACTCCCCGCCGTTTGAAGCGCACGTTCTTTGATGGTGTTCGTCCAAGCCGGGGGCGCGTGCTGGAGGCTTTTGCCCGCGGATGCTTCGTCCCTTGCTCGTCGGTAACGGCACGGCGCCAATGTTTCGAGGTTGCCGGCGGCTTCACGCCCGGGCATGTCGCCGCAGACTATTTGAAATGGCTGGAAATTTCGGCCACCTACGAGATGGATTATGTTCCGGATCCTGTTTTTGAGTACGCTATTCATGCGGGCGGAATCAGCCACAGTCTGCCCGAGACTTTAGCCGATCGGTTGGAGGCGTTCAGGGAACTGCAAGAGCGAAACCGTAATCCGGAAATAGATCGGGTAGTCCGACGAATCTTGTTCAACCTCAGTGTTAGCCTGCGCATCGCACGCCTGCGGCAAAGTCCAAAGTCTCGCCCGGTGAAGTCACCTTTTATCCTGTCTGCCTCGCCCAGTGAGAAGGTGAATTGGGCGCTGAAGTTTGCCGCCAACCAGATCAGCACGCGCGGACGATGGTGGATGGTGAAGCCTGCGGACGCTCTCTCTGATTGGCGCTCGACCTAACCTCATCTGCGCGCGCGGTTGGAAGGCAATAGACTCCGGATCGAGCTCTTGATGCCATTAATCGTCGGCCTTCTGATTAGCGGGGAGAGAAGAAGCGACGGTGCTGCTCGACACGCCTTGAGATAGCCGGCCAAAGCGCCTCGATAATTTCCACGCTCATACTCTTCGTCAGCTGCGCGCGACCATTCGCCGCTGCGCCGGTAGCGGCGCGCGCGTCGTAACTCATCTGGCTGCAGCCCGGCCATGAAATCTTCGAACACGCTTTTCCGCATCTCTTGTATGTTGTGCGGCCGCCACTGACCGTCGTGCACGCGGTAGTCGAGCACGATTGACGGCAGGATGAGCACGGGGTCTCGCCTTGCGATGCGTAGCCACAACGCACGGTCGTCAACGACGATCACCCCCGGCGGGTAGCCGCCCACCTGCCTGACTTTCTCTGTGCGGTAGAGCGTCTGGCCGGAGACGGCGGACCAGACACTCCCGTGCAGTAGCTCCGGCCAGATTACTTTCTTCACGCGCTTCGACGGGTGGTTGATGCGTACGCCATCGCCGCCTTCCTTGAACTTTAACCTCGCGCCCGCAGCCGCCACGGCGCTCTCGTCTTGCCGCAAAGCTTCGGCGAGTTGCGCGAGGGCTTCGGGGCGCAAGAGGTCGTCGTCGTCGAGGAACATGATGAATTCGCCCCGCGCCTCGGCCAGCGCGTGATTGGCCGCCACCGCGCGCTGAGAGTTCTCGCCGAGCCTGAAGATTCGCAGGCGCTCGTCGTGCGCGCGCTCGCGCGTGAGCCACTCCCAACTGTCGTCTTCCGAAGCGTCGTCAACGACCAAAAGCTCCCAACTATCGAGCGTCTGAGCGCGGACGCTTGCGACGGCCTCTGCTAAGAACGCGCGCCGGTTGTGAGTGGCGATCACCACCGAGATCGAAGGCTGCTCCATCTCAACCTTCACCCTTCTTCTCTCCTCCGGGTCCAACAGGTCTGTAAACTCCGGCGCGCGCGCACACATCGTCGAAAGCTGCGATGAACTGCGAGTGGCCGTGCATCTCGGCAACCCAGCGGCGACCCTCGTGTCCAAGCCGCAAGCGCAGCTCGCGGTCTTTGAGCAGACGGCTTAAACCCTCGACGAATTTCGGAACTCCTTCAAGCCCAGTGCCGTCGAAGCGGCCCGTGTGGATGCCGAAGCGCGAGACTATGCCCCCGGGATCCTGGCAACTGATAACAGGAGTCTCGCAAGCAAGGGCTTCCAGCATGCTGACCGCCAGCCCCTCGTGGATCGAGGTGTTGACGAGAGCCCATGCCGACGCGAGCAACCTAAGCTTCTCAGCTCCGTCCACGAACCCAAGCAATTGCACGTTGGAAGGCAAGTCCTCAGGTTGCCACGCGCCCTCGCCTTCGAAGTGGCTGTTACCAAGGAAAAGAAATTCCACTTCAGGGAACTGCCTGGCCAAATCAGCAAACAGCCAGGGCCGTTTGATTGGGTCTAGGCGGCCAAGGAAGATGACGCGCGGCCGCTCGTTCTTTGTTACGTCGCCGCGGTTCAGGTGTATCGGGTTAGGGACGAAGAAGACGTCCGGCGGAGTGACGCCGTAAGTGCCGGGAATTTTGTCGATCAGGTACGGAGCCTGCGTAGCGAACAGAACAGGTCGCGCCAGCAGTTGCGAGCCACGCACGATTGCACTGAGCGAGGTGCAATCAATTTCTTCTATCCCCTGCGGCCGCGCGCTGCCGGCGCCTGGGATGCGGAGCGAGTTTACCTTCCGCACGTCCTCGGGCGGTCGCGGGTCGCGCACCCAGACGATGATCGGCGTCCGCGGCAGCGCCCCCGCGAAGAAGCGGTAACTTGGCCGATAGTCAATCATCAACAACAAATCAAGTCTTTCGGCTCGCAGTCGTCGTAAGTCGGATATCCAGTTTGCCTCTCGAGCAATAAATCGAGTGTCATGCACCAAACTCTCAACCCCGTCATTATCTGGTTGCAGCGTCCGGTTAAGAAAGACTGCGTCGATGCCATGCTCCGGGTGTTGGTTGAAGAGATTCGCGACCTGCCGCGCCGCCCAACCAAAACCTCCGGCCCCTCCGACCGCCCGACCGAAGAACTCGTTGGCTATGATTCCAAGTTTGATTCGCTTGATCGGACTGCTGGAATTTCTCACGAGGCCAGGTGGATCGGTGAGGGCTTCGGCCCATTCCGACGACGATTCTTGTTAACGGAGGTAACGAATTAGGCTGAGCATGCCTTTCAGGGTTTGACGACCGCCGGGCAACATCAACCAGAGACCAATATACATCAGTCCGAACACGAGGCAACTTGCGGCCAGTCCCTTCAATCCATGCGCGGCGAATGAGAACTGGCGGCTCACCAGGAATAATCCGGCAGCGGACACCAGCGAAGCAACAGCCGGACGCGCTGCGGTCTTGACGATCTCGACCCAGCTCACCGGTGAGCCGTGCGAGGTGTAAATCAATCTCGGAATTACCAGGACCCCACGAACCAGGCTGAAGCTCAACGCAACGCCGATGGCTCCCCAATGAACGCCGACGAAGAAACCGACCAGCGTGAGGGCGGTACTCATCAATGACCATCTAAACTGGTGCCCGGTTCGCCCCAGCGAAATGACG
>DATENS010000229.1:0-8197 GCA_035274925.1 Pyrinomonadaceae bacterium
CCTCTTGAATGCCATTCAAGCGCTCTCCCAGCTGAGCTACGGCCCCATATTTTCCGGTGAATCTTTTGCCCCGGGTGTCGTGGGAGCAATGATAGTTGAGAAGTGAGCGAGATTCAAAACGCGCTGAATCCTGCTAATCAGATGCGGCATCCGCCGCGGTTACAAAACCGAGCTTCGTGAGGTGCTTCAGAATTAGCCGGGCGTTTTCCTTTGCGGTTCGCGAAACCGTATCCAGGACGAGCTCGGGCTTCTCAGGCGGTTCATAAGGATCGTCGATGCCGGTGACACCGCTGATGTCGCCGCGTCTTTGCTTTGCGTAGAGTCCTTTTGGGTCCCGCTGCTCGCACACTGACACAGGCGTGTTCACAAACACCTCAACGAATTGATCGGGTCCAAACATGTTGCGCACGTCGTTCCTGCTCGATCGGTAAGGACTGACCGCCGCGCAAATTGCGACGCCGCCGTGTCGCACGATCTCAGAGCCGACAAAGCCGATGCGCCTGACATTCGTGTCGCGATCGTCTTTGCTGAATCCCAACCCTTTGGAAAGATGAGCACGCACGACGTCGCCGTCGAGCACCGTGACTCGCCGGCCCAGTTCAAGCAGCAAGGCGGTAAGCACTTCGGCGGTTGTTGATTTTCCGGCGCCACTCAATCCCGTGAACCAAATGCAAACACCCTGGCGGTGACGCGGCGGATACACCTCTTCGAGGATCTGCCCCACCTCAGCGCGAGTAAACCATTCGGGCAGTGCGCGTCCTTTGTCGAGATATTGTTCGCGCACATCGGTTCCCGACAAGGCAAACGATCCGTCCACCGGCGACTCTTCATAACTCTTCGTGCGCGGATCGTAGACCATCTCTCGAAATCTAATCACGCCGACGCCTAATTCATCGCTGAATTTTTCCACAAGTTCCTGCGCTTCGTACGGGCCGTAAAAAGGCTGGTTCTGAGAATCATTGCCAGGCGATGCATGATCTCGGCCGACTATGAAATAGTTCGCGCCATAGTTGCGGCGGATCAGCGCGTGCCACAAAGCCTCGCGCGGTCCGGCCAGGCGCATCGCAAGCGGCAACAGCGCCAGCACCAGGCGTTTCTGATCGTAGTAGTGCTCAGCCAACACTTTATAAGTTCGCACACGCGCGTAGTAATCGACGTCGCCCGGCTTTGTCATACCCACAACCGGATGCAGCAGTAGCGTTCCATCGACTTGTGCAATGGCCCGCTGTGTCATCTCTTCATGCGCGCGGTGAAGTGGATTCCGAGTCTGGAACGCCACCACGTTCCGTCGCCCGAGCTTTTCCAGGCGCGCGCGTGTCTGCTTTGGCGTAAGGCGCAGGTCCTGAAAATCGTGGTATTCGGGAAGCTGCAACACGCGCAGACTTCCGCTCACATTTAATCTGCCCCAACGATCCATCTCGGCGATCAAGGGATGGCGCGGATCGTTTGTGCCAAACACTTTGTGAGAAAACTCAGCCACGTCCCACTCAAAGATCTCTTCCACAGTTAAGATTCCCAGCACGTCGTTCCTGGAATTTCGCAGCGCAACTTCCTGGTCCAGGCTAACGTCGTCGCTCTCGTTCACTGGCAATGTGATGGGAATCGGAAAAATGTGGCCGTCGGCCAGCCGCATCTCGTCCAAAATGCGCTGATGCTGCTCTTTGGTGACGAACCGATCGAGGGGCGAGAAAGCTCCACAAGCCAGCAACTGAAGATCGCAGACTGATCGTTCCGAGAGCTGAATTGAGGGCAGCGTGTTGGCCCGTGCTGCGAGTTCTTCGCGCGCTGCTTGCGGCACGAGGAGATCGACTAGTTGGCCTCCGTACGGCGGTATGAGCAGCGATTGATCCATGAGTTCGTCGATGTTTTGGAGAAGTGGGGCGCAATGATAGCGAGGAATCAGATTGGATACAAAGCACGGTTTATGCTTGACCATCACGACACCGAGGATTAATCTGCTCGGCGTCGGCTGGCGCCGATTCCCGAGATGACGAATCAACAAAACAGCTTTCAGTATTATTGGTATCCGCTCTCCGCCGGGAGGGTCGGTGGGCCAGGGGCTGTCACGAGTTGACGACGTAGACTCAAAGACAAGTTTCCAAACGGCCATCGGTCCTTCTCAGCGAAGGATCGGTGGCCGGTTGATTTTGGAGTGCGCTGACTTGTCGCCGCACTTCAAAACGGAGGACGCATCATGACAAATGGCGGGACAGTCCAACCACTCTCCGATCACGTCCCGGATCGAAACGCCATCGTCCAACTCGATCCGGATCATCCGGGCTTTCGCGATCAAAACTATCGCGCGCGCCGGAACCAGATTGCCGAAATCGCCATGAATTATCGGCCTGGCGATACGCTCCCCGATGCGCCTTACACGGCGGAAGAGCATGAGGTCTGGAAGACGATCTGGCAGGCTCTGGGTCCGGCTCACCAAAAACATGCGTGTGCCGAGTATCGCGCTGCGCTGAGTAAGCTGAATTTCGCGCCGGATCGCATTCCGCAGTTGCGTCAAGTGAATGAAAAGGTCCAGGCCATCAGCGGCTTTCGTCTTGAACCCGTCGCCGGATTGGTTCAGCCTCGAGTGTTTCTGGAAAGTTTGGCCGATGGCGTCTTTCTTTGCACGCAGTACATCCGTCATCACTCGACGCCGCTCTACACGCCGGAACCGGACGTCGTCCACGAAATTGTGGGTCACGGTGTCACCCTCGCTTGCGAACAACTGGCCGAACTCAACCGGCTGTTTGGCCAGGCGGTAAAACGGACCGACTCATCGGAAGCGTTGAATCGGCTATCTCGCATCTACTGGTTCACGATTGAGTTCGGCGTGCTGCGGGAAAATGGCGAGCTGAAGGCGTACGGCACAGGCCTGTTGTCGTCGGCGGGTGAAATGGACGAAATGCATAAGGCTGAGCTGCGTCCGCTTGATCTGGACGCGGCGTCGCGGGCTGATTACGATCCCACGCACTTCCAGCCGGTGTTGTTTTGCGCTGACTCGTCTCAATCGATGTACGGGACGTTGCGTGACTATTTGCTCAATTGGTAGCCTTTGCTTGTCAGGAAATATAGAATCAGCGCGCCTCTTGAATCGCTATGACTGAGAAGAAAGACCTCGACATAAACACCCAGCTCGTTCATGCGGGCGAGCGGCAGGGGACTCCGGTGGGCCAGCCGGTAGCCACGCCGGTCTACGCCACGTCCACTTTCACCTATGACTCGATGGAAGAGATGGACAAGGTGTTCAGTGGAGAGTTGCGTGGCTTTGTTTATACGCGGCATGCCAATCCGACCCTGGCGGCGCTTGAAGAAGCGATCCGCATAATCGAGGGCGGAGCGACCGCATGTGTCTACGCTTCCGGCATGGCCGCAGTGCATGCAGCGCTGCTGGCTTGCGAGCTAAAATCCGGGGACACGGTGCTGGCGTCGCAGGACCTATACGGCGCGACCACCAGCTTGCTAATGAATGTGTTCAGCTCATTCGGCATCAAGACTGTGATGTCGGATTTTTCCAAGCTCGAAACCGTGCGCGCGATCGCTCGTGATGTGCGACCGCGGGTCCTGATTGCCGAAACCATCTCAAACCCGCTGCTCAAAGTCTGCGACATTGAGGCCACGGCAGAAATCGCGCACAGCTCGGGCGCGCGGCTGATCATCGATAACACTTTCGCCACGCCTTATCTTTGCCGGCCTCTGGATCATGGCGCCGATCTGGTTGTGCACAGCGCGACTAAATACATCGGCGGGCACGGTGATGCCACAGGAGGCGTGGTTGTGTCGCGCGACGAAGTCGACAGTGTGGCGCTGGTCGGGGTCCTAAAACTGGTCGGCGGAGTGCTGGGTGTTTGGCAGGGTCACGAAATCATGCGAGGTCTCAAGACCCTTGCCTTGCGCGTAGAAAGATCTTGTGACAACGCCCGCAAATTAGCGGACTGGCTGACGCAGGACCGGCGCATCACCAGCGTCTATTTTCCCGGCCTGGCGGCCGAGCAGGCAATGGTGCAGAAAATCCTCCGCGCGCCCTACGGTGGCGCACTGGTTTCCTTCGAATTAAAAGACAGTAGTCGCGGGGCGGCGTTTCGTTTCCTTGACGGCTTGAAACTCTGTGTGCGTTCGACCAGTCTGGGCGACGTATTTACCAGCATGCTGCATCCGGCCACTTCTTCACATCGCGATCTTTCCCCCGGCCGCCGCGAAGAATTGGGAATCACTGACGGTTTGATTCGGGTTTCGGTAGGTATTGAAGACACCAAAGATATTATCGCGGACATTGAACAGGCATTAGCCTTGGCAGAACCCGGAGTGGTTGCGACGGGATCGGGGTCATGATAATGCTGAGCGCGCAACACCTCGACCAAATTCGCCGGCACGGAGAGCGCGATTATCCTTTTGAATGCTGCGGCCTCCTGATTGGAAGATTCGAAGCAGAACGAAAGCAGGTAACCGAAGTCTATCCGATCTCGAACGCTCGCGAAGAGGAAGCAAAACGAAATCGCTTCTTAATCCGGCCGGAAGAATTGATGCGCGGTGAAAAGCACGCTCGGCAAAAGAGCCTTGAGGTCGTTGGCTTTTATCATTCCCACCCCGACGATCGCGCCGTGCCTTCCCAATATGATCTCGAACACGCGTGGCCCACTTATTCTTACGTAGTGGTCGCCGTTGAAAACGCGCAGGCTGCCGACTTGAGATCGTGGGAGATGGAATCAGATCGTTCGCGATTCAGTGAAGAGGTTGTGTCAGAAGCCCGACCGTAAGGGAGGGCAATTTCGCGAGACGAGCCCTTGCTTACGCGGGCTTCTGACACTGAAAGGGGGCCAGTCATGCCAGTCACGATCGTTATCCCAACACCGCTGCGACAGTTTGCTGCCGGGCAATCGGAAGTTCAGGTTGACGCACGCACTGCCGGCGAAGCTCTCGATCGGCTGACTGAGAAGTACGAGAACCTCCGGCACCACTTATTCAACGATCAGAACTCGTTGCGAAACTTTGTGAACGTTTACGTCAACGACGAGGACATTCGTCATGGGGACGGTCCGAAAACACCGGTCAAAGACGGCGACACAATTCTGATCGTGCCTTCCATTGCGGGCGGCTCACAGGCAGCCAGCCGGCAGTCAGAAAACCCTGGCGAAAAAGAACATCCGCAAACTAGCAGCTTGCGCGACAAGGACCTGCCCATGCTGTCGAACGAAGAGGTCGCGCGCTACAGCCGGCACTTGATCATGCCCGAAGTGGGTATGAAAGGTCAGCGGCAACTGAAGGCTGCAAGTGTACTGATGATCGGCACTGGCGGCCTGGGTGCGCCCTTGGGAATGTATCTGGCCGCGGCCGGCGTGGGCCGACTGGGCCTCGTCGATTTCGACGTCGTCGATGCTTCAAATCTTCAGCGCCAGATCATTCACGGCACGAAAGATGTGGGCCGGCCCAAGATCGCTTCAGCGCGGGATCGGATCCAGGACATTAACCCGCACGTCGAGATCGAAACGCACGAAACCAGGTTGACGAGCGAAAACGCGATGCGCTTGTTCGTCAATTACGATGTGATTGTAGACGGCACGGATAATTTTCCCACACGATATCTGGTTAACGACGCCTGCGTGCTCACCGGGAAGCCAAATGTGTATGGCTCGATCTTTCGTTTCGAAGGACAGGCCAGTGTCTTTTGGGCCGACCGTGGCCCGTGCTATCGTTGCCTCTATCCTGAACCACCGCCGCCCGGACTGGTTCCTTCATGTGCCGAAGGAGGAGTACTCGGAGTGTTGCCGGGAATCATCGGCGCGATTCAGGCGAACGAAGCCCTTAAGATAATTCTCGGCGCGCCGGACATTATGGTTAACCGCCTGCTGCTGTTCGACGCATGGCGGATGCGCTTTCGCGAACTAAAGCTGCGCAAGAACCCGGAATGCCCGGTGTGTGGTGACAATCCCACGATTAAGGAACTGATCGACTACGAAGAGTTTTGTGGCATAACTCAACAACCGGAAACCAAACCGACTATGGAAGAAATCACTGCTAAAGAATTGAAAGAGCGCCTCGACAAAGGCGACGACATCCAAATCATCGACGTGCGCGAGCCGCACGAGTACGAAATTGGCCAGATCCCAGGCTCAAAACTTATCCCGCTGGGCCAGGTGTTGAATCGCATGAACGAGATCGACCCGGAACGCGAGACCGTAGTGCATTGCAAAATGGGCGGGCGTAGCGCTAAAGCGATCGATGCGTTGCAGCGTTCGGGCTTTCAAGGAAGATTGGCCAATTTAGCGGGCGGGATTACCGCCTGGTCGAACGACGTGGATCCGAGCGTGCCGAAGTACTAACTCACTTAACAGTACAGTTACTCAATGAAGGCCGCGGTCGCTTATATGCTGCAGATGAGAGAGCGCGCTTTTAGAAATATGTCAGCGCCCGATACGTTATGTCGTAGGGCCGAAAATCAGATTCAGTGCTCGTAACCAGTTTCAGACTATTGCGTTTGATCCAATTGCCCTGGGAGTCGAACTCATAGCTGTACTTCCATTTTTCACTGATAGATCTTCCATCTGTTGTGAACCAGGTTTTTTCGACGAGATTTCCCTGCGCATCGTAGCTTGAGACGCTGCGACCATTCACTTTTCCGTCTTCGGTATAACGGAACCACTCGACTTCATTTCCCTTGTCATCATAAATGCTCACATACCGCAGCCAGAGCGAGCCGTCGTTGCTATACCACGCTTCCTCTGTTCTATTCCCTTTGCCATCATACTTGTACTTAAACTTGTGCGTGTATCTTGGGTCACGGGACTTGGAGCCTTCCTTATTTGCCGAAGGAGCCACCAGGACCGGTGGCGGATTGTAGTCATAGCGGATGGTTTCAGTCTTCACGACTCTATCACCGTCTATGAAACTGTATTCGTTAATCTGGAATAAGTTGCCGCGGTAATCGTAAACCTCACTTTTCACCCGATTGCCCTTGGCGTCGTAGGTGACGAAGCTATTCATTTTCCGCTTCTCTTCAACCCACTTACCGGATTCATAAGTCAACTTAGCGTTTTCGGTTACGATCTTTTGAACTTTTCCCTTCAGCTCATCAGAATCTCGATCAGACATTCTCCTCTGAGCGCGGGCGGTTACAGCCAAAAACATAAGCACCATCATTACGGCGCAGTAAATTTTCACGGAATTTATTCTACCAATCAGGATGGCGAGCCTTCTCGCGCTAACCGTCGTCTTTCGAATTCCTCACGCGTGAACGGCCCTGAATGCTTTGGAGGGTTAGCCTATTTCTTCCCACGCCCCATCACGCGGTCTTTGCCCTTCTCAAAATAGCCCTTCGCCTTTTTCAACAGAGCCTCGGCCCATACGAACTCCGTAGCCAGTATGGCGAGTCCGAGCGGTATCACGAGAAAGGCGGGGCCGGGCAGCACGATCATCGCCACGCCAACCAAGAGAACGGTGAAGCCGATCACTCCTACAACCAGGCGGCGCACCCACTTGATGTTTGGGAGCCATCCCATCTTCAATAAGCTGTTCGCAAGACCTGCGAAAAAACCGGACTCTTTTGTATCACTCATGGTTTTTGAACGCGTCATGTGGTTAGAATCTCGCACGTTGTGTGCCGAAAGTCCACGTGACATTGTTGCCAATCACCGACATTAGGATTTCCCGAGTTACAGGCTTATTCGCGCGTATCAGGCGCGGACCCCCGGGCTAGTTTCACCTTTCGCTGCTGCACCATCTCGGATTCTCAGTGTATGATTAGTGCCCGAAAACCCCCAGGACGAGGTAAATACCGGCCGTGACTGAAGCAACCTTGGAAGTGACTGAAGCAGAAGACGCAACCGAAGCAACCGCCCCCAAATTTGTCTATTTATTCGAAGAAGGCAGCGGCGACAATAAGTCCCTGTTCGGCGGCAAAGGCGCCGGCCTTTGCGAGATGACCCAGGCCGGTCTGCCCGTTCCTCCCGGTCTCATCGTTACGACCGAAGCCTGCAACGCTTTTTACGCAAACGAAAAACAGTTTCCCGAAGGCATGTGGGACCAGGTTGTCGAGGCCCTGCGCCAGGTGGAAGAGAAAGTGGGCAAGAAGTTTGGCGATCCGGATAATCCGCTGCTGGTGTCAGTCCGTTCGGGCGCGGCATTTTCGATGCCGGGCATGATGGATACGGTGCTGAATCTGGGACTGAACGAAGAAACGGTCCAGGGACTAGCGGAACAAACCGGGGAT
>DATENS010000230.1:0-33556 GCA_035274925.1 Pyrinomonadaceae bacterium
CGCATGTGTTTTGTTCCAGGAGCGGTGTCCTCGGGCATTGTAAATGAGTCCCTGCTTAATCCAAGGCATACTGGTCGGTTGGGGTTGCCTACAAAGCGAAGTGCACTCCTTTGGGTGTGGCGATTTCGCTACTCGACAACGGCCGTCAAGTGCCTAAGCCGTCTTCACTATCACCTAAGCCAAAAGCTTGAACGCTATTTATGTGCGAGGGCGTTGCCGGATTCCCCCGATAAACTTGCTTCGGCTCGGTGTTTTTTAGGAGAACAGCACCAGCCCCTATCACACAGTCCTTTGCGACTGTGACATGATCACCTACGCAGCTGTTAGCCCCCAAAAAACAATTCTCGCCAATTTCACAGTGGCCGGAGACTACAACATGGCCAGTTATGAAACAGTTATCGCCTATTACTGAATGATGACCTATGTGGTTCGCACTCCACATGGTCACATTGTTTCCGACGCGAACACCATATTGAATAATGTTGTGCTCCAGAATGAAACAGTTCTCACCCACGATGGCATTCCTCCAAACGAGAGCTTGGGAGCTTATATAAGAGGCGGCCGAATAACCTTTCGCCTTTGCCATCTGGTAAAGCCTTGTTCTCACCCTATTAAGCTGAACATAGGAAATGGCGACAAAGATCTTATGGCTTTTGGGATCATACAAATGGTCAACTTTCTCAAAAGGAACCACGGGGCGATCGAAAAGACTTTTCCTTGTCAAGAATGCATCTTCGACTGTGAAGGCTACGATTGTGTGGGGAGAGTCGTAAGTAAAGTATTCAAAGGCGAGCTCAGCCATCTCTCTGTCTCCCACTATTACTATGGGCTCCGCAACTGACGTCATCCTTAATCAGCTCATCCTTATGAAAATATCGTAAGCCACAACATGCTTCCCCGGTTGCTCAGCGTTTCCCTGAATGGCGATGCACAGCGTCCATTAAATCTGCTATTGTCGAGCATTGTTCCAATTCGCCCGTCGGAATGATAACGCCGTATACTTCATCTATAGCTGCAATCGTTCCCATTAGTCCGAGAGAGTCCCAATAATCCGAATTAAGCGGAAACTCATCGGTCAGCGCGTCCTCGCTGACGCGCAATATAGCCGACATTTTCGTGCGAAAAGACGCGTTCATCAATATGCAGAATCGCGGGCTAAGTAATTCGAATCAACGCACCCGCCCATGAGTAGCCAACGCCAAACCCTAGGATAGCGACCAAATCTCCGGTCTTGAGTATTTCAGATCTCCTCGCATTTGCTAAAGCGATCGGAATGGTAGATGAGACGGTGTTGCCATAACTTTCGAGGTCGATACAAAACTTATCACCAGGAATTCCGAGTTTTTCACGGAGCCCATCCAACATGAATTTATTCGCTTGATGAAAGATGAAATAGTCTATATCGGCAATGCACTTTCCCGATTTTGCCAAAAGATTATTCAGTGCTTCAGGAACAGCCCGAAGGGTGAAATTGAAAACTTCCGGACCGTTCATGTAAAGATCCTTGTCAGATCGCCAGTTACCGCTACGATCCATTTTTTCGACGTCTGATTCGGAGTTTACAGGACAGCGAAACGCACCTGCCCGAACAATTAAGTCTTGGCCGCCACTTCCATCGGTCCCGAAAACAAAAGGCCCGATGAGTTCATCCTCCGAGTCGAGAACATCGAACAGAGTTGCCGCCCCTGCATCGCTGAAGATAGTTCGGACGCTGCGATCCCTTGGGTTGATAAACTTGCTGTAGGTCTCGGCTGTGATCAGCAACACCTTACCTGCCGTACCGCTTTCAATTAGACTCTTAGCTAGCGCTAAGCCATACACGAACCCTGAACATCCCAAGTTGAAGTCCAGCGCGCCGCAGTCAGTCCTTAACCCCAACCGTTGTTGGATTAGACATG
The DNA here is from genome assembly GCA_035274925.1 of Pyrinomonadaceae bacterium. GTDB lineage: Bacteria > Acidobacteriota > Blastocatellia > Pyrinomonadales > Pyrinomonadaceae > UBA11740. Next base: position 1,899 of record DATENS010000230.1, read on the forward strand.
CTGTGGTCGGCATAAAAAAATCCGGAGTCTGCGTGCAAAACATGAGAAAGTCGATTTCGGATGGTGAGCATACCTGAGTCGCAAACAATTTTTCCGCCGCCGCCACCCCGAGATCAGAAGCGCATTCGTCTGGGTGCGCAATGCTTCGAACCGCGATGCCTGTTTTTTCAAGGATTTTGGCCGCCCCCCAATCGCCAAACTCAATCGCTAGTTGAGTATTTGTCAGCTTCTGAGTTGGCAAGTAATAGCTAGTAGCTAACCAGGCGGCTTTCTGTGTTGCCATGTTGTTTTCCCCGTCGGAGAACCCCGGCCGAAAGGACTATTCCTTCCGAACCAGGATTGTGAATTCATACAAAGGGTAATCGTGAATCAAGGACACGAATCTGGAAAATCTTCTGATGCAATATTCGAACAATGATGCGGGATCCGCGTAATACAAATCCCGCCGCATGAGGTGCCGATCAGCGTGACTAGTCAGAATATTGAACGCAAATCCCTTGCGGCTCACACCGTTAATCGCCTCGAGTGTTTTCTCTACATGGCCTGCCCACTCGTCAGAGGGGACTTCTAACTTGACATTAAAAACTCCGCTGGCAACGGTATAATCAGCAACCGTCAATGAGCTTTGACCGATCACAAAATGGCTTTGGGGCATACCTGAATGAATTTCCTTTGCCTTCGCGATCATTTGACGAGAAATATCATAGCCGTAGTATCGAAAGGAATAACTGCGCTCACTTAAATAGTCGACAAGTGCCCCGTAACCGCATCCGTAGTCGTTAATACTAAAGTGCTGTCGAGTTTCGACAACCTTCATGAGTTGGACAAATCTGAGCTGCTGAGATTCGCGAGAATTCCAGTCCACTCCGTGCGGCGTAGGCCCATGGATGTGCACTTTGTCACTGTAATACTTTGCTATCGATGTCAGCAGTCGCTCGTCATTCATTTATGATTTCGAGGCTTTCACGGCCCAACGCCGAATTAGGATATTTGCTCGACTCAGTTCTCGTGCTCGTAAACCTGGCGGATAATAGTGTATGGTCTTTGCTTCACTTCGATAAATATTTTCGAAAGGTAAATTCCAATTACACCCAAGCAAAAGATATTCAGCCCGCCAAGCAGCCAGATTGAAACAATTAGGGACGACCACCCTTGCAGTAAACTGCCGAAAAAAAGCTTTCGCACTATTAAATCGATTGCCGCTATAGTCGAGCCCAGCAATATCAAGCAGCCCAAATAAAAAATCAGCACAAGCGGCCTACTGCTATACGAGGTGATGGCATTGACGAAGTGACCGAATTTTTGACTGATACGGTAGGAGCTATTGTTTCTGTGGGCTTTGTTCACAACAACGGGAAGCTGCTTAAATCCCGTTAATGTCCAGAGGCCGGCAATTAACATTTCCCGCTCCTGATACTGCAAGAGAGCTGAGACATACCTTCTGGTCATCAACCGTGCAGTCACAATATTTTTGGGGATGGGATGGGTTGAGAGGGAGTTAAAAAGAGCGAAGAATGCGAACCCGCTGACTCGCTCGAACAAACCACCCCTTCGTTGCCGTTGAACGCCGAAGATAACGTCGGCTTCATTTGATTGCAGACTTTCGTAAAACGTTTTCAAAAGCTCAGGCGCTTCCTCGAGGTCGTCATCGAGAAGAAACACTAACTCACCGCGAGCGTGCGCCAATCCTGTCATAATGGCTTTGTGTTGCCCGAAATTTCTTGACAAGTCGATAACGCGAACTCGTCGATCCTTACGGCATAAAGAAAGCGCGGTATCGAGGGAATCGTCCGGCGATCCATCATTGACCAGGATGATCTCAAAGTTGCTTGTAATATCTTCGGCGGCGGCGCGGACACGCTTATGAAACTCCTCCAAATGGACGGCGGATTGGTAAAGAGTGCTAACGATTGATAAGTTCACCTTAACAAAAGCTCTTTCCGACTGGCGCCAACAAGCAATCAAACAAGGACTTTTCCGTTGCCCGCTGGAGGTTATAGGCTTAACTACTTGTAATTACGGGCGCAATTGGTTCCCAAGAGTTATCATCGAAATGGATCAGTTTGACTCGTAACACGCTTCAGACTCAGATTGCATCGAACGGAAACTTACCAATACTGCCGCGCGTTCCACCCAAGGGCGTGCCAGACTACGCCGCTAATTACGTGCAAGCCAAGAATTACAGTGCTGAGAACCAGCGGCCATTTGGGCGTTTCTTCCAGCCGGTGAACCTTCCACTGCTCAAGAAGGAAGACTGTAGACGCGAAGAAAAGGACAAATAGCGTTATAACCCCGCTCCACCCAAAGTTTCCATGGAACGTGTTGACTCCAGGCCCGGCCTCAATTAGGAAGTAAAAGCAAAAGAGTCCGATTATTGCGCCCAACCAAGCCAGCCGCATTCGCACGTCTGAGACGACACGACTGAAAAACAGCGCCGTCACTGCCAAAGGAAACGCTATAGAAAGGAAGAACTTAGGGAGCAGCCATTCCGAAAAATGGCGGGCGACGAGAAAAGGTGCGAAAGCAATCGATCCGTGACCCGTCGCGTACGTTTGTAAGTACTGCCACGCGAGCATGGCCGCCGCCGGAAGCGTGACGCCGATGACCAACGCGCGCCAATCAACAGGTCTTTTTCGAACCAGACGGTACGAGGCCACTAGCGCTAACGCAGGTAAGAGACAAATCAAATAGCTGGGTTTTGCCATTGCGGACAAAACCACAACTGCCATCAGGATTACAATGGTGTTGATGCTCGATCGAAAAGGGGCCATAAAGAACCGAGTGCTAAAGACAAACAAGACAATCGTAAGAGGCTTTAAGAGAAGAATTGTTGGGTTGTGATAAACCGAACCTGGTATATAACCGAAATAGAAGTGACGATCAAAACCTGCGAGCAACGGAATCGGCCAGATTAGCATGAGCGCTATTGCCGAAAGCGCGCTAATCCATCGATCCGCTGAATCCCTAAGCGTGATATAGAGAAGAACTGCGAGAATCACGTACGAGGCCACCACGATGATGGCGCCAGATCGTGGGTAATTTCCTAGTAGTCCGGCCATTGGGATGACTAGAAGCTGAAACAGGAAATGCGGCGTCCGGATTGTGTGATCTCTCGCCATATCGCGCGCCAACTCCATATGCCAATAGTGGTCGAACTGGGGTTGCGCACCCAGGAGAAGGTGGCCAACGAGCGGACCGAAAAGGACCAACACAGCGCATACGAGTACCGCAATTACTACGAGGTCTAGTTTGAACTTTGCGAAGCTTATCTTTAGATCTTCTAATTTCCGCAACATGACATTTCTTCGAGTCGCGCTTTAACAAGACGATTTGACAGTAAGGGCGCAATCGCATAGCAGAATCGCTCACTTAAACAGTTCCAACGTGTTCGCGGCCTTTCGTCAATTCTTCCCCCGGCTCTGAATTTCAAAAACGAAGACTGGAAACCAAATCTGTGGTGAAAAGGCGCGACGGCAAAATGCGCCTTCACTAACGGAATGGCGTTTCCTGACGGAACGGCTAGTTGGCCAAGCATGATTAGCTTACTTGTGCTTTCACGACGGAAAATCACATGAGAATCGCGGTTTGGCACAATCTACCGAGCGGCGGCGGAAAACGTGCTCTTTATTACCATGTTCGCGGATTGGTGGAGCGCGGGCATGATGTCGCTTGTTGGAGACTTGACACTGCTGACAACTCGTATTTGCCACTTTCAGCACTAGCGCCAGAGCATGTGGTGAAGCTTCAATTTTCAGCGAATTCAGTTCGCCGATTTTTCGCGAGAGCAACGCGCAGCTATTACCTGTCGATTCGGGAGCTTCAGGCTTTCGACATTGCTTGCCGGCAGTGCGCGCGTGAAATAGACGCCGGGGGTTTTGACCTACTGTTCGCTAACAGCGCGGCATCATTTTACGTGCCCTACGTATTGCGGCACGTCAGGATTCCTAAAGCTCTTTATCTCCAGGAGCCGAGTCGATTCATGTACGAAGCAACGCCAATTCTTCCATGGGTCGCAGGTGTCGAAGAGGATCTTGACCGAGTACGATTGTTCTCGCTGCTCGACCTACTGTTCGATTATCCCCGTTTACGGGGTCTTCGCGTACGCGCGCGGCAGGAATGGCGTAACGTGCATCAAACTGATCTTGTGCTGGTTAATTCCTACTTTAGCCGTGAGAGCGTCCTGAGAACATATGGAATTGAAGCAAAGGTATGTTATCTCGGCGTCGACACCTCGACATTCAAAGATCTCGGATTGCCACGTGACAGGATTGTGGTAGGGCTGGGATCAGTCGACTTCATCAAGGGCATTGACCGGGCAGTTCGAGCCCTGGCGTTACTTCCGTTACCGCGACCGCCGCTCATTTGGATTTCGAACTCAGGCGAAGCTAGATATGAAAATGATGTCTTGCAACTCGCTCAAAAACTCGGCGTTGATTTGCAAATAAAAAGGTCAATTTCGGATGCTGAATTAATACACATCCTCAACACCGCCACGCTTCTTCTCTATACCTCACGGTTGGAGCCCTTCGGCTTCGCTCCTCTGGAAGGCAACGCATGTGGGTTACCGGTCGTCGCCGTCCGAGAAGGTGGCGTTCGCGAGACCGTAACGAACGAATTAAATGGAATTCTCGTTGATCCTGAACCTCAGAATATCGCGGCTGCGGTGTCTCGCCTGCTAAACGACCCTGGGCTGGCGCGGCAGCTTGGCGCTAACGGTTTGCGCCATGTAGAGAAGACGTGGTCCGTAGACGGGAGTGTTGATCGGCTCGAAATGCACCTTCAGCATCTCGTGATGAAGCAAGACCAGCTGAACAATGTAGGAATTGGGTGACTGTGGCCGTTCAACCAATGAAAGTAGCAGAATGCCTTGTTCAAGGGCCGGAAAAACCTACGAATGAGGCTATTTGCACAATAATCGCGAAGAACTATCTCGCCTTTGCGAGGACGCTGGCCCAATCTTTTTTGGATCTGCACCCAGATCGCCAGTGCTACGTGCTGATCGTTGATGACTCAGACGGGTATGTAAATCCGGCGGAAGAGTCTTTTCAGCTCGTCAAACTGTCGGATTTGCAGATCCCAAATGCCGAGCATTTATGCTTCCAGTATGAGCTAAAGGAACTGTGTACGTCCGTTAAGGCTCACTTACTTGAGCATCTAATCAGGAAGAAATCAGTAGATAGGCTCCTGTATCTCGATCCTGACATTCTTGTAACGGCACCGCTTGATAATCTATTTCACAAGTTGAGAACGTATGACATCGTACTTACGCCCCATCTGGATCACGATTATCCAGACGATGGCATGTTACCTGACGATGGATACATCCTGAGAGCGGGAACATTTAATTTAGGGTTCCTCGGGGTCAATTCGAGCTTGAACACCCTGCGCTTCCTGGATTGGTGGAAGCCGAAACTAGCTAATAATTGTATCGTAGATCCTTTGAACGGCTATTTCGTCGACCAGAAGTTTATCGATCTTGTACCTCTTTTCTTTGACAATGTGTTCGTTGAAAAGCACGTTGGTTACAATGTTGCGTACTGGAACATTCATAGTCGAACGATAGAACGCGATGGAGACAATTGGCGATGCAACGACGGCCCATTGTACTTCTTTCATTTTAGTGGCTACTCTCCGCACCAACACGCAATTTCCACTCACCTAGCTCTCCATGCTCGGCACCAACTGGATCAACGAAGTGACTTGAGCAAACTTTTTGCGAGTTACAAGCAGTTATTGCGGGTCCACGGTTACGAGCGAACCAGAAGATGGCCCTATACGTTCGGATTTTTCAATACCGGTGAACCCATCCCAGCAAAGACAAGACGCCGCTATCGCACCCTTAAGTGGAACGTAGGCGAAAACCCATTTGGATCAAGCGCGCTGAAACAATTGGGGACCGGAAAGAGTCACAGCTTCTTTGCGTCGGATGCGACCACAAGCGCATTGACTGCTGATGACCAGCTTGAAGCGATTTTCAATTCTCGAGCTTGGCGATGGGTTTCACTTTATGGTCGCCTAAAGCGTCGGGTTGCATTGCTGATTTTTGAAAGAATTCGTAGTCAGAAAGGCGAGACTCATCTAACGTCTATCACTAAAGGCAAGGAATCTGTTGGGACTTCATCAGGTAGTGCCCCACCCCAAAGGGAGCGTGCCTCATCTATCCCACGGACTAGGAACGCTAACACTCCTTCAAACGGACTAAGGGAACCTCTTGTGAAAATCCGTCCGCGTCGAGGCTGGTCATGGGACGTCTTCTTGGAGGTATGGCGGCATCTGGATCTTTTCTATTTTTTGATTTGGCGCGATCTTAAGGTTAGATACCGACAAACCATCCTGGGGGCATCGTGGATACTTCTGCAGCCGTTGTTGATGACGCTTATTTTTGTTGTATTTCTTGGCGTCCTGGGTCACAGCCCGGCAGGAAGAATACCTTATCCTCTATTTCTCTATGCGGCGTTGATGGCCTGGACTTTCTTTGCGAACGCCGTGTCTGGAGCCAGCTTCAGCTTAACCGCTAACGCGCCGCTTATTACAAAAGTATATCTTCCGCGTGCAATTGTTCCTACTGCCATGGTCGTGGTACGGCTGATGGATTTTCTCGTAGCCTCGATAGTCTTGCTATCCCTCTTAATTTACTACCGGGTCTTCCCTGGGTGGGGTCTGCTGATCGCTCCGGCACTAATCCTCCAGTTGATGATTCTCGCAACTGCCACTGGATTATGGTTCTCGGCTTTGAACGTGAAGTATCGTGATGTGGGCACTATCTTACCGCTTCTCTTGCAGCTATGGTTATTTGCGTCGCCAATTATTTATCCTCGCAGCTATATTCCTGCGAGATGGCGATCCATATACGATCTAAATCCTCTAGTGGGAATTTTTGAGAATCTACGTGCCAGCCTGTTCGGACTTCCTTTCCAGTATAGGCCCTTTGCTAAGTCGATTTTCGTGACCTTCCTCCTGTTGGCGTTTTCTATCTACGTGTTTACTAGAATCGAGAACGAGTTTGCGGATCGGGTCTAAATTCCCTATGAGAAGCGTCATCGTTCGTTGCAGACAACTTTCTAAGCGTTACGAAATACGGGCGTTTGAGAACACAGCTCCAACATTGCGCGAGGCGGTTATGGGTTCACTTCATGATTTTTGGCGTCCTCGGGTCGGCTCCGAAAAGTTCACAGATTGGTTGTGGGTCTTAAGAAACGTCAACTTTGACATCTATTCCGGTGAAATTGTTGGGATCATCGGGAGAAATGGCGCTGGCAAATCCACTTTACTGAGGATTCTATCGCGCGTAACAACTCCCACTCATGGTGAAGTCGATATTTACGGCCGCGTTGGTAGCTTGTTAGAGATTGGTACAGGGTTTCATCCAGATTTGACTGGTCATGAAAACATTTATCTCAACGCCGCAATTCTCGGAATGAGGCGAGCTGAAATTGATTCCAAACTTGATCAAATCGTTGCCTTCTCGGAAATCCGCCAGTTTCTTCATATGCCGGTCAAGTTCTATTCATCAGGAATGTACTTACGCTTGGCCTTCTCAATTGCAGCACATGTTGAGGCTAACATTCTCCTGGTAGACGAGGCGCTTTCTGTTGGTGATGCAGGGTTTCAGCAAAAATGTAAGGAAAAAATGGAGCAACTAAAAGCGGAAGGCCGAACAGTTCTTCTCGTGACACATGACATGTCTGCCGTCGCTAGGCTATGTGATCGTGTGTTCTTAATATCAAATGGTCTCCTGACGGAAACTACGAGAGCGGCAAAGTTTCCCGGCAATGGCTTGAATGAAATCGCGCGGTAAACCCCTATGCCTTGTATTAGTGTCATTATCCCCACTCACAACCGCCCCAGGCTCATACCGCAGGCCGTTCAAAGCGCGATTGCCGCTGGAAGCGACATAGAGGTTATCGTGGTTGATGACGCCTCGACTGACGAGACCGCGGATGTATGCACAGAACTCAAAGGCGTCAAGTATGTTCGCCTGGATAGGAACCAGGGAGTTGCAGGCGCGCGCAACGTAGGACTAATGCATGCCGAAGGAGAATACATATCCTTTTTGGACGATGACGATTTGCGTTTGCCTGGCTCACTCGATCTTCAAGCCGCTCAGCTGGATATGCATTCCGATGCAGGTTTCGTTTGCGGTGCCATGGTGATGGTCGATCAGCAATACCAGGCGACCGGTGAAATCACCCGGCCCGGCCATCCAAGTGGAGACGTTTTCTGGCACATTCTAGGACTCGATTTTCCGGCAATGGGATTGTCGACGTTGATTCGGAAAACCTGTTTCCTAAGCATTGGGTTATTGCATAAGGATTTGCCTGGGATAGATGATTGGGACCTGCTTGTTCGCCTGGCCGAAGTCTACCCTGCCGTAGTGATCAACGAACCTGTAGGCATTTATCGGTTGCCAACCGCTCGTTCTAGGCAGGGGTCTTCATCGCAGGCGGTCCAACTGAATCGTCTTGCACGTCATCAGCTTGAACTGCTTCGCCTTCCTAGAGCCAAGGCTGCACCACGATGGATGCGCCAAAAGGTTCGCCGGCTAGCGATGAATAGAATTGGCGACGTTCTTTTAAGAAGTGCTGCTAAAAAGATTGTCGTTGGTGAGCTTCGCGAAGCGAGTATTAATATCGGGATGGCACTTCACCTCAATCCGATGCGAGCACTGCGGCTGCGGCCATACCGTAGACTTTATGAAATGTGGTTTGCGCACTGAGACAAGACGGCGCGGCTTACTTCGAACGTGCAATGACACATTGTCAGGAAACTGTAAGCCTTGTTTTGCCGATTTCTTTGCTATCACGATCGACCGCGCGAATCCAATATCGGCCACTTGGAAGCATCAAGACCTTATCCACCTTTGTGTCAATAACCACCTGATCGATTGGAATCGATGAAGCCGGGTCGCCATTCCGAAACACTTGGATGAGTCGCAAGCCTGGTCCTTTTAACAGCGGGGCTGGAATTTTGACAGCCCTTCGACCTAATTCCCTTATCATCCAATCTGGACGCCCATTAATAACTCTGACGCGAGGCCAGAAAATATACGCATCCAGGTCGCCTTCCGTAGACCCTAACAATCGTCTGTCTGAGCGATTTACAAAAATCATCGGTTTGTTTACTAGCCCGCGCGACGTCGCAAAGCGGTAAACAGAATCCTCTTCTTCAGGCGTCAAGCGCTGAGTCATACGAGGCGCGTACAAAGTCAACGGATTTATTCCGGTGAGTCGCTTTAGTACAGAAGCCATTGGTGTCCAACCGTCCTGCGCGGGTTCCTCCGAAGCGTGCCCCCTGCCAGCGATAATAAGCACTTTGGCGTGGGGATCCCGATCAAAGATCCGCGCCTTAATCCTTTCGGCTTGCGTCCGGTCACGAAAACTCGAGTCTCCCCTCGGTCCCAGTTTATTGGTGTCATATGGAATCAATTCATAACCCAGATTAATCGCAGTGCGAATAGCGTTCCCAAAGACCGGATCCCGAACATAATAACCGGACTTGTAATCCGGGTATGTAATCTTTCGGTTGAGTAGATATTCATCAAAAGTCTCAGCTGCCAGATAACGGTACCCCTGGCGCCAAAGCATTCGTAGTAGAGCTTCATAAAGCGAACGAGTCTGTGGCAGATGATGCTCTTCCCCCCAAATTACCAAGCGAGTCTTTTGTGCTTCACGCTCAATGACTTTCAGCGCATCCTCAGGCTGAAAGCCCTTAGGGAATGATGTCACGTCTGTTCCTTGCTTAAGCCGTAGCGCGGGCAGACTCATGGCGTGGATGCCTGCGAGAGGAAAACCGAGAAACTCTTCGATGTTAAATCGAACTTCTCTGTAGAAGTCGGCAAAAACCTTGGAGTGCAAATAATCCGATTCCAGATCGAGCATCGCAGCATAAGTCGCAAGCGGGTTACCGGCCAGCATCTCCTCATTTCTTAGCAAGATGGGTGGCGGTAATGTTTTATCTTGATTTCCAGCCGGAAAAAATGCACGAGTTCCAAGGCGATGCGGAGGACGCTGTTTATTCCGCGCCGCCGCGGGAGCATTGACTGCTTGGGAAACCAATACAATTACACAAGCCAAAGCCAGTTTATTTATCATTTCTTTTAAAGCGCACTCTAGGCGAAATTCCCGGGGAATTATAGTTTGCTGAGGTATTTCATGCCGGTATCACACATTATTGTGACCACCGTTGAATGAGGGGGAAGCTGTTCGGCGAGTCGTAATGCGCCGATGACGTTCGCCCCGGTGGAAGTCCCGGCGAAGATGCCTTCCTCTTTAGCTAGCCGAATCATCATCTTCTCGGCTTCTTGCGTGGAAACAAGTTCAATGTCATCTGCCAGACCCTCTTGCCAAAGTGGCACTACAAAACCCGCGCCGATCCCGTCAATTTTATGAGCGCCTGTCTTTCCGCCGGACAATACAGGCGATTCGGCAGGTTCCACCGCAACGATCTTGATCGTGGGACTGTATCGTCGCAACCTTTCAGCGTTACCACGAAGTGAGCCCGCTGTCCCTACGCTTTGCACGAAGCCGTGAACCTCTCCTTCCGCCTGATTCCAAATCTCATCCGCCATCTTGCGATAACCGGCAATCTGGTCAGGATTGTTCAATTGATCGGTCCAGAAACCACTGGTCTCCCGGGTTATTGTGCGAGCGGTTTCAATCATATTGCGTGTCAGCGTCTCGGTCATACGACCCTCGTCGCTCCTAACGAGTTCCAGCTGCGCGCCGAGTATTTTCATATGGGTCAGTTTTTCTCGAGCGAAAGCGTCGGAACTAACTATGTGTAAACGGTAGCCCTTGACAGCACAGACTAAAGCTAAGGAGACCCCAGTGCTGCCGCCGGTATATTCAACGACGGTCCCATTCGGCTTGAGACGTCCGTCGGACTCGGCGGCTTCGATCATGGCCAGTGCCATGCGGTCCTTCATGCTGCCCGTAGGGTTTTCACTCTCTAATTTCAGCAGGATTCGCGAATTATTAGCCGGAAGGATGTTGCGTAAGGCTAATAAAGAAGTATTGCCGACAACTTTAAGGATATTGGCAGGTTGCTGATTCATAGGTTCTATTAATATACGGACCAGACGTATTTAACGTTATAGGCGACTTTCGCAAGTAAAGCTTGTCATCCTTCTCCGTCCGCGGATTCGTGGGCGAAAAGAAAGGAGGCCGCGTGAAGAGTCAATCTCCACACGGCCTCAGGTTTTTCCTAGTGTCTACCGCCTACTCCCTTAGGGCGGAGCTTCCACAATAATCTGGAAGCGGAAAGTGCCGTTAGTTCTGAACCCGAGCAGAAACTGCACATTGGGCGAGACTCCGGGATTCAAGGGAGCACCCATGGTGATGGTCCTCGCTTATATCAAGGACGCGTTAAGAAAGACAAGACCTCCGAGACATTCCGTGTCCTCGAACTCACTCAGTACAGGAGTCGCATCAGGGCCACCAGTCAACTTGTTCTAACCCGTTGAGTAATAGGAAAAGCGAGCCGGGTTTGTGTTTGATGTTACTAACGATGGCGTTGTAGGCGCGTGGTTGAGACAAGTCTAGGGAAGTCAATACTTCGGCATGTAGTCAAGTACAACATATGATCTTTTCTGACTTCACACTTGGTCAGAAATATGAGCCGGCGCGAGTGTAGAGCACCTCAAATACCACGATTAATCAGAACCCTTGCCAGCCTGATAAGACTTAGCGTGGAAATGCGCCCATGGAGATGAAAGGGCGCAGTCTATTTAGAGACAAAAATAAATTTTGGAAATCGCCCCGGTACTCCCAATTGGGGCGAAACGGAGGAAGCCCTTGAGCTCGCACTGCTCCACCGACTTCCTCCGTAAACTTTGGCAAACCGCGAGATGAAAGTAGGCATTTATCCTTTGTCTTGAGTCCGAACCGCTTTTGAGAGCCATGTTAACTCTAGCAAATCAAGAATCGCGCCATACGGCTCGTCCTCTAGGAAATGCCACCCGCAGATCTGTTAAGAAGTCTCGCGAGATCGTAAGGAGTCAATACGAGAAACGACGAGCCCGCGGCCAATGTGTTTATTTCGGTTGTCCGGCGAACGCCGAGACTGACCGCAAATACTGTCAAGAACACCTCAGTCGAATGGTAAAACGACTCAAGAAGGTCATTGAACGGCGAAAAAGCAAAGGCCTTTGTGTGTATTGCGGTGTGCGTCCTCAATTCTGGGGTGTGCGTTGCGTTATCTGCCGTCAACTTTTTGTAAAAGATCCCTTGCCTTACGGCGCCAAGAAGGCATTGCGACTCTATCGCGAGGCTGAGAAACAATTCGAGATTGAGTCACGTCAGGTTCAAGCGAGATTTAGCATCCGCACGTTACTGGCGACCGGTGATATTCGCGGCGATTACGCAAAAGCCTTGCGGCTTTATGCGGGGGTAGACGACGGGCAGTGGCGAACCTATGAGCAAGTAGGCACGTTGATGCATTTGAGTAAGGAGCGGGTGCGTCAGCTTCTTGAGCCTTCGAAGCGTCTTCTCGCTAACGTTCTTGGCGACAAAATACCGTGGAAACCTTTGAGTAGAGAGCGGTCTATGCCTCGTCGCGTGCGAGACTGTCGATCAGTCGTGAGCAAGTGAATTATGCGCTCACAATCGCCAAGGTACTTTTGGTTTCGCTTTCTGACGTGCTCAAGCAACTAAGAACGCCCACGGTGCCAGAACCTTATCTACTTGAATATGAAAACACTATCGCCATCGTTTCGATTATGACCGGCGACGATCTTTCGCGCTTTAAGATCCCCCGAGAGGCAATTAAACAACACCTATTGGGATCGCCGTTCGGGGTAACGCGCATTTGCTATGACCCCCTCGAGCGGTTTTGCGACATGAATTACCTGCTGGAAAAGATCGAATCCGTAGTTGCCTACATTGATGAAAGCGATTCTCTAATAGAGGCCGAACTTTCCAATTACGATCGCACAAACTGAACCCAGCTAAACAAACCGACAAATGCGGATAATTCTGTGCAAAGGACAGTTGTATGGGCCAATGAGCGGCTCAGATGAAACGTTGGTAACCTACGCAATTCAACTACAGAAAGCGGGACACTCGGTTTCCGTACTGCTGATGTATCTTCACGTCGAGGAGGATCAATACTATCAGCGCTTGCTTGAAGCTGGCGTGGACGTGTACTGGATCGCCTCTAACCTGGCTCATAGTTCCATGGGGGCGGGGCGCAAGTTGGCTTACAAGATCTTTGACGTGTTTCCGACTTCGAAGCGTTTCATTCGACGTAGAGCATTGGGTGTTGTTACGGGCTTGGCAAAACGCAACTATCACAAATGTCGTCAGTTCTTTGAAACGGAGAAGCCGCAGTTGATTCACATCATGACGCCAGACCCTAGCGCAATGGTGATGATAAAAGCCGGACATGATGCTGGTATCCCAGTGCTCTATCAGGAACTTGGCATTCCCTTCCACCCGCCGGATTTTGAATCCTATTACCAGCAATTCACCTCAGTGCTACCACTTTGCGCAGAGGTTTCCGCGCTTTCACCTAAGCTCGTGGAGCAATGCCGCGAAAAGCTTCCGGCGCCAAAAACGCTGTCCGTCTTACCAATAATGTCGGATCAAGCGGTGAATGGAATGAAAAGGGCTAAGAAGCCGGGCGAGCTTGTTACATTTGGATTTGCTGCTCGAATGGAAGAATTGAAGGGTCCCATGGTCCTTCTGGAAGCTTTTGGTCTCGCATATCGGAATAGCCCGAATATTTGTTTAAGCATCGCTGGCGATGGGTCCCAACGCCGCGAGATAGCCGCGCGCGCCAAGTCAATGGGAGTAGCAAGTCGTTATCGATACCACGGTGTGTACACACATCCTGAGGGGCGTCGCGACTTCATGGAGGGACTGGACGTCCTGGTGATGCCTTCCTTTTCAGAGGGCACTCCCAATAGCATCGTCGAAGCAATGGCTTACGGGAAGCCAATTATTGCATCTGACGTCGGCGGAATAGGGGACATGATTGACAATGGGGTCGGCATTCTGGTTCCGCCAGGGAATGTGGAAGCCCTGGCCGCCTCAATTCTGAAATTTGCTCGTGATTCCAATTTGCGTCATCAAGCAGGTCAAGCCGCACTGCGTCAGTACGAACAACTCTTCTCTCCAAAGGTAGTCTTGCCTTTGATGCTGGAGATCTATGAAAGGGTAAACAGTAATGGCGCAGGCAGACCCAGTTCCTCGTCGAATGGTTCATCTCACCCATGGACATGCTGAATGCTTGAATCCAAATTCGCAAATAGAAACTACAACGAGTCGTAGCTCGCACAATCATGGGTGGGGAATGGCCAAAATTAGCTTAATAATTGCCACTCACAATCGCCCGAAATTACTGGTCCGTGCCGTGAACAGTGCCTATGCGGCAGGGGCTGATGATCTTGAAATTGTGGTCGTCGATGATGCATCGACCGCGGAAACTTACGAGGCTTGTAAGTCATTTTCAAACGTTCATTACGTACGGCTCGATCGGCGTCAGGGGTCAGGCGGAGCGCGCAATCTTGGCCTGGTCGTAAGCCGTTCCGAGTACGTGACATTTCTCGATGATGATGACTCTCGTCTGCCTTGCTCGTTGGGGCAACAGAGCAATCTTCTCGATCAGGAGCCCGAGGTAGGGATGGTCTACGGCCGAGCCCTACTCGTCGATAACAACTGCGAACAAGCCTACGCCAGTTACCCGGCGGTTTTGTTTCAGGGAGACATCTTCTGGAAGCTTCTGACGAGAAACTTCATACCCTGTGGAAGTGCCCTGTTCAGGCGTTCATGTCTATCGAAGGTTGGCTTGATGGCTGACGACGCCTTCGGAATGGAAGACTGGGATCTGTGGGTTCGAATTGCGGAGATGTTTCCAATTCTCGCAGTGGATTCACCAATTTATTCCTATAGGACGCCCCGGCCCGGTTCTGACCAGTTTACGACGCATGCCAGCCGCGTTGTGCAGCATTGTACGCGGCTCTTCCATAACTGGCTGAAATTGCCCCGTTGCCGGCGATTGTCTAAATCATTTAGACAAAAACTGTGGATAGACTTTTCAGCAGGCATGGGCGCACACCTTTTAGGCGATTCTTGGAATGCTTTGCGCCGGGGTCACCTGATTAACGCACTTAAAAACCTGACGGTCTGCCCAAGACTTCACGCTCTCGCCCTTCCTGAAGTAATTGGATGCAAGCTTTTAGGTATTCCTCGCAAATCAAGGAGCTGGGACTTTGATACTCAATCTACTACAGGATCAGCTGATGGATTCTGAGATATCTTGAGTGCTGTCGTTCATGATCGCCGCTCTTATCGTGCTAGTGGCCCGGTTTTTTTCTGCAGAAGGTCAATCAAGCGGCTCCGGTTACGTCGTCGTAGCGAATGGAGACTCAACTTGAGCGTCAGAAAAGCATCTGAGGTGGTTAGACGTGACCGGCGCTTGCGCTCAGACAACAACACGGGCGACGCTTCCTGAAATCGTGATTCCAATAAACTTACTAAATCAAGTGCTCGCCTGTGGCGCTTAATGCGACCCCTTACCAAATCCTGGCAATCTGGCGGAGACCCCAGTTTCCGCCAATGCTCTCGCATGGCTAAAACATTCGAATCGCAATTGTCATCCGATAAGCGGCATTACGTTAATGGCGCGGTTGACACGGGCAGCGACCTTTGCAACTGACACACCGGGCTGTTTAAGTTGCGCCCACTAACGTAGTGACGATTATTGTACGCCCGGCTTTCAGGCTCATCCGCGTTTGCGCCCGCTTCGCTCGCTGCCCCCCTCGCACGGATCATCTCAACTACCGCCCCCGTCTTGTTTAAATGCGCCCCTTTAAGGGCCATCTTACTGTCGTTAAAGTCCATGGAAATAGCCATCGGGGCGCACTCTTAAGATCCCGTGAAAAACCCGTGAGCCGCACGAAAAATATTTTTGACTGTTTCTTCATCGTTGCACACTTTTAGGCTAACGCCTTGAAGGGGCTTTCGGAAGATATACTTCCCCAATCCATGCGTGGGCGAGAGCATTCCGATTGAGGCGAGGCGTCGTGACTGCCCGCCGAAAATCAACTGGTGATTGGCACGGTGATTGTTGAATGCGCGACGGCGCTCGCTGAGACGCGCTAGAGCTTAAGAAAAGATAAGGAGACAAGTTTATGAACATCGATTCGAAAGACACGCTCGTTGGCCAGCCTATCCTGGCAATTAGAAAGTTATTGAGGCTGGGACAGCACAGGACGTGGGGCGCAGGACTCGTCAAAGAGATCCTTAACACGGATTCAGAATCTGCGAAACGGATAATCAGCGCGCTTCAGAGGCAGGGGTATATCAAGCAACGGAACTCAGTCGACAAACATGAGCGATGGGAAAACACCCTGAAGGGAAATGCTTTGGCTCTCGCCTCAGCCGCAAAGCCGATATCGAGAGCCACGGCAGAAAGGAACCTAACCCAACTCCTGGCACGGGTAAGGAAAGTAAACGAAGACGATTACTTTCTATATAAGGTGCAGAAAGTAGTGCTGTTTGGAAGTTACTTGCGCTCGACCCAAACACTGAGCGATCTGGATGTCGCGATAACGCTCGCGCCTAAAGAGGCGAACCGCGAACGACAAGATTTGCTTGAAAAGCAAAGAATCCGAGCGGCTAAGAACGAAGGCAGAGTGTTTGGAAACTTCCTTGTGCAATTATTCTGGCCTCAATTGGAAGTCCGAAAATTTCTGAAGTCGCGATCAAGAGTAATAAGTCTTCATGAACCCTGTGACGGTATTCTGGAACAGACAGAGTCAAGAGTTATTTACACGGTCGAGTAAGAGCGAGATGAGCTGATATCGTAATCCTTCCTTCGCCACCTCGGCGACCTTCAAACATTCAATGTTTCGTAACTTGCGAAATAAGAAGCGGCGAGTCGAATCCCGCTCTTCACAGATGTTCGCCTGCACAGAGCCGGGCGGGAAAGAGTCTCCGTTACTTCAGGAAGTTCTTGTGTAGGCTGCTTTAATACTGTCGATGGGATCCACGACTTCGATAGTTGCTAATGGCAACTTGCGCAATCCTATGTCTCCTAGTGCTGAAGAATTAGCCTTGCCATCCACGACACAGCCAGAACAACTCACTGTGGAGTGGCGTCTGGTTTTGCAGGCAATGAGTCTTTTCAGGCACGTTGATAAGGAGCTTAAAGAGGCACGAGCGCAATGGAATCAGGATTGGTTCCACCGCATCATGCGTTGCCGTTCCCGAGCGGTTTCGCGGCTGCGGAGACGCTGGAATCGAATAACCCCAACGCCAGTCACCCCTCTGGGAGCCCTTCGTCGGCGTTATGACTCAAATCTCGCCAAATATCTCAGATGAGAAAAAGAAGCGGCCATCAAGCGCCTCGAAGCTTTGAGAGTTCAATCCGTAAGTTGAGGAGTGATGATGGAAAACGAAGACATTCTCGCGTTGTTAGACGAGCGAATCGAAGCGATCGCCCGAACAGTGTTCCATGAAGTAATTGGCGAGGTGACGGCTCCCTCTCTCGATGACAGCTGCGTGAAGGTGCGTGCACAGCTACAGCTGATAAAAGCGAAAGAGCACATCACCGTACGCGAAGTCGCACTCCTCATGTCCTGCTCAGACAGCCACATTCGCAAACTCGTAATGCTAGCCCGAAATCGCAAAACGAGGCGGCCTATTCCCTTCGTCGATTTGGAAGGGGTGACGGTGTTTCCGGTAGCCACCCTTTTGGAATGGGCCAACTCAAGACCTCAACTTCAGGTAATCACAAACGAAGCAGCCTAGCTATTTGCTTATAGACTCTCTTCATTGAAGTGGGAAGCCAGCTATGACGATTAGACAACGTGGGAAGGAAGGAATCTGTGAGTCTCAGTTTTGGGTTGATGGAACTTTCTATCAATTCACTTTCAATGGGAAGAACGACAGACCCTTGATCACTTCCAAGAAGAAAGCACGGGAAAAAGAATATGAGCTGAAGCGAGAAATCAGGATGGGAACGAATCTGAAGGATTCCGAATTGAAAAACTTCGCAAAGTTTTTCGACGAGATCTACATGGATTATTCCCGAAAACATAAAGAGGCCCTCTCCTCGGCGTTTGACGAACAGTTCGGAAAGCGTTTGGTTGAGGAGTTCGGAAACAAATCCCTTAGTCAAATAACCCCGCGCATGATCGAAAACTATCTCGTGACCCTCCTGCGAACGAATACGCGGTTTGAAAAGCCGCATTCGCCAGTCACTGTGCGGCGGCATTACAACATGCTTAACCAGCTTTTCAACATGGCGCATCGAGAACGCCTCGTCAACGACAATCCTTGTCGTTCAGTAAGTCGTGCTGTGTTAAAGCAATTACCCACTTGGCGGAATCGTGAGCGATGGCTTAACAAGTATGAGCCAGACGAAGAAGAACGGCTCTTCGCCGCCTTCAACCAGTACGGCGGACACCTGGCGGCTATCACCCGCATTGTCATGAACACTGGTATTCGCCCTCCAAAGGAAGTTCTAGCAATCAAGAAACGGCACATCAATTTGTCTAACGAGGCCCGCTATTGCCGAGTTGAACAGGGCGATGTGCTGATTCCACCGCAAGCAATTCTGGTTGCTAAGGGGAAGGACGGCAAGCCACGAGTGCTGCCGCTAAACCAGATAGCACAGCGTGTCTTTTCGGTCCTCGTTAATGACCGGACTACGGGCGAATGGCTCTTCACGAATCGCGATGGGAGACCCGTCCAGTCCATTAAGAAAGGGTTCGCCAGCGCGTGTGAGCGAGCAAAGATTGAAGACCTGCGGTCTTATGATCTACGTCACACGTTTGCGACTCGCCTGCTCGAGCGAGGTGTGCATCATTTCGTAATTTCAGCTTTGCTCGGACATGCGACACCGATGACGGGATTCGGTTATGCGTCACGCATGACGCCCGGTTACGCGCATGCTACCTGGGAAGCGATGGTTGAGGCTGTTAAAAGCCTCGAAAAGCCGGTCATGAACACCGCGGGTGCGAGTGAGGTTGACCAATCGGAAACTGAGCTCTTAAAGAAGGCCAGCTAAACAGGAGAACTGACGGAAACCTCACAAATTGGCTTGTTTTTCAGAGTCTGCCAAAAGTCTGCCAAATCCCCAAAACCGCACCATCCCTTACGTTCTACGTTAGCCTGCTAAACCACTGATATGCTGTGAGATGAGAATTGGTAGGCGCGTGGGGATTTGAACCCCAGACCCCTACCGTGTCAAGGTAGTGCTCTACCCCTGAGCTACGCGCCTAAAGCTTCCAAATCCGGGGATTTCAGACCTGGAATTTAAGATTTCAAAACCGTCCGCCGAGCGAAGGCCGAAAGTAACAAACGGCTCAATCCAGTGTCAAGCTGGCTGTCTTCAAACTCAGCAAAAGCAAGAGTGACAAACAACAAGCTCGTGAAGGAACGGTCTGATTTCCACGTTACCGCTTTACCGAGGTTGCTCCCGCCTCAGCTCGCTCCCATTCATCCAACAACCCTGCGAGCCGCGCTTCAGTTTGCCCATAATCCTCGTTCGCCTTCACTAACTTCGTGATGTCGCGGGCCACTTCCGGCCGGCCCATTTCTTCGGTGAGCTCAGCTAACCGTTTCTCGAGTTGAGAAATCTCCGCTTCGATGACCTCAACGCTGCGAGGCTTCTTGATTACTTTGACCGGTGACTTACCTGACGATGACTTCGGCGCCGTCTTCTTTGAGGGCGGTTGTGAACCCTTTGTGGTCAACCGATCGGATTGCTGGGCCCTCCCTGACGGTCGTGCCACTGACTCGCCGGACTTCGCAGCCTCGCCCGACACAGTTGTCTCCACACGGCCGGCTTTCCAATCGTGATACTCGGTGTAGTCACCGTTGTAATGTTCGGCGTGGCCTTCGCCATCGAGCGCGAGAATCTGTGTCGCCACGCGATCGAGAAAGTAGCGATCATGGCTAATCGTTATGATGGTTCCATCATAGGCATCAAGCGCTTCTTCCAAACTTTCCCGCGACGGAATGTCGAGGTGGTTTGTCGGCTCATCAAGGACCAGCACATTCACTCGCGAGTAGATCAGCTTGGCCAGTGAAAGTCTTCCCTTCTCTCCTCCGGAGAGATCTCGAACGTGTTTGTAAACATAGTCTCCGACAAAGAGAAACTTGGCGAGAAAAGATCGAAGCTCACCGGCAGACACGTTCGCGGGCGCCACACGCCGCAGCTCCATTATGACTTCGTTGCGATCGTCGAGATCTTCGAGTTGCTGAGCGTAGTAACCAATCCGGACCTTGGCTCCCCAACGAAATTCTCCTGACAGCGGCGTCACTTTTCCGAGGATGGTGCGCAGGAAAGTTGTCTTTCCCGATCCGTTGGGACCGATGACGCCCAGACATTCGCCCCGGCGCAGAATCAGAGAGATGTTCTCTGCAAGGAGCTTTCCCGGATAACCGAAGCTGGCCTCGGTTACGGTAAGCACATGCGTCCCGGCGCGCTCGACTTCCTGCAAGCGAAAGTCACCGGCGCTTTGATCTGCGCGCACCGCATCAACGCGCTCCAGCCGCGCCAACTTGGTGCGGCGCGATTTCGCTTGCTTGGTCTTTTGTCCGGCCAGGTTTCGCCGGATAAATTCTTCGGTCTTGGCGATTAGGCGCTGCTGATTATCAAACGCGCGCTGCTGAATCTCGCGGCGCTCCTCACGCTCGATCAGAAAGGCTGAGTAGTTTCCGTTGTAGCTGGTGGCCCGGCCGCCTTCCACTTCAATAATTCGCCGGCAACAGCGATCCAGAAAATATCTATCGTGCGAGATGATTACGAATCCCGAAGCATAGGTTTGCAGGAATTCTTCCAGCCATTCGACGGCGTTGACATCAAGATGGTTCGTCGGCTCGTCCAGCAGAAGAACGTCCGGCTCGGACAAAAGTAACCGGGCCAAACCCAGCCGGTTCTGTTGACCGCCGGAAAGCTTCTCTGTCGACATCTGCCAGGTGTCGCGGTCAAACCCAAGCCCCTGCAAAATCGCTTCAGCTTTTGCCGAGTACTCAAAACCGCCCTCGCGCTCGAACTCATGTTGCAGATCGCTGTAGCGCGCCAAAACTTTTTCCAGATTATCTTCTGCTTCGCCCATGCGATGCTCAAGCTGGTGCATCTCGTGTTCTATTTGTTGCAGGTGACCAAAAGCGGCGAGGGCCGATTCGTGAACAGTCGAACCAGCCTCGAAATGTACGTGCTGGGCCAGCAGGCCGAGCTTGAGCGTGCGAGCGCGCACGACCTCACCTTGATCCGGCGTTTCTTCTTCCGTGATCAAACGGAAAATCGTCGTCTTGCCGGCGCCATTACGGCCCACCAATCCTACGTGTTCGCCCGGATTAATTTGCAGCGAAGTTCCACGCAGGACGTCCTGGGCGCCGTAGGATTTATGAACGTCGGTGAGCCGAAACAACATGATCAGACACACGAAGCGGGTGCAAGCTTAAATGCGCTCAGCCTACACCCGCTTTGGATTAGTTTAGTTAGTATTACTTCGCGGGCGAAGCCGTCGCCTTGGCGGCCGGCGAAGGCGAAGCAGTGGCGGCTGGAGTCGGCGTCGGATTGCCCGCTGAAACCTTCGACGGATCGTAACCCGCGGGTCGCAAGCCGAGATTGCCCGGATTATTGAGAATCTCAGACGCGAGGTTATTCACGATCTTTGCTTCCGCCATTGCCACTTGAAGCAATGCTGCATCGAGAATCTTCTTTCGCTGATCCGTAAGCTCCACCGTTATCTGCTGGCGCACGCCCTGACTCTCGAGGGTGAGATTCTCTGTCTGCAGGCGCTTCTCCTGCAGTTTAAAGATGCACCAGCGGTTGCCAACCAACTTCGGTTCGGTGATGCTGCCAACCGTCATCGGTCCCATAAGCTGATCGGCGAGTTCTTTCGACAATCCCGCTTGCTTCAGTCCGTCTTCAGTGGCAAATCCGAGATCGCCGCCACGCAGGAGGCTCTGCGCGTCCTCGCTTTGGGCTCTGGCCACCGTGGCAAAGTCACTGGTCCCGGCTTTCAGTTGTGAATAGATGGCGTCAATCTTTGCCTTCGCGGCCGCGTCGCCCTTGGCATCGTTCGCAATTCCTTGTCCGGAATTGTCCGCCGGATCAACGATAATTGCCGCCAGAGAGACTCCTCGCTGCGCCACGAATCTTGGTTTATTCGCCGTGTAGAAGTCCTCGACCTCACGATCGCTGATCGTGATCTTGCCCGCGTACTTGTCCTGGAGAGACTTAATCGCCAACTCCTTTTTTGCTTCTTCGCGCAGGGCCTCGTTGGTCATATTTTGATCTTTCAGCTGGCGCACGAACTCCTCATCGGTCATGCCGCTCTGCTGCTTCTGCTGATTGATGGTTGCGGTAATTTGATCTTCGTTCGGCAGGAGTTTTTCCTGTTCGGCGCGCTGATACATGACTTCACGCTGAATCAGGCTATCAAGCACCTGCAAACGGGCCTGGGCCAGATCGTGCGCCGATAAGAGCGACTCCTTGCCCTGCGACTGCTGATGAATAATCCGCTCGACCTCAGCCAACATGATCTTCTTGCCGTTGACAGTGGCTGCTACCGTGCTTTCCGGCGAATTCGAACTGGACGAGCAGGCGGCGCCAAACGCGGCCACCATGCCGATCAGCACTGAGAGAGTGAAAAGCTTTGAAAATCTGTGCACTTCGTTTACTCCTTACAATGTAGGACAGCGACTTGCTCCAGCTTAGTCGTTAGCAAAGAATCGGCTAGCCGGCTGTTCTACTTAAGTTACGCGGCTTTCGCGATCTTGCCGCCTTTAATGCATTTGGCGCACACGCGCATTCGCTTCGCGCCTCCGGAGGGAAGCTGAACGCGAACCGGTTGCAAATTCGGATTGAACCTACGCGGAGTTCTGTTGTTCGCGTGCGACACGTTGTTGCCAAATTGCGGCCCTTTGCCGCAAACATCACACTTTTTTGCCATGATAATTAACCTCTAATGATAGCGGCGACGGACCGCCGTACAATTTCATCAATCAACGACCGCAGTCGCTTCGATTTCCACTT
Source organism: Pyrinomonadaceae bacterium (assembly GCA_035274925.1). Taxonomy (GTDB): domain Bacteria; phylum Acidobacteriota; class Blastocatellia; order Pyrinomonadales; family Pyrinomonadaceae; genus UBA11740. The sequence continues at coordinate 24,894 of DATENS010000230.1, forward strand.
TTGCGTCACGTGGCAAGCGGGCCGCCTGTACGGTCGCGCGTGCCGGCGGATTCTCGCTAAAGAAACGGCCGTAAACTTCATTCATCGCAGTGAAATCGTCCATGTCCGCGAGAAAAACCGTTGTTTTGACTACGTGCGTCAGACCCAAGCCTGCGGCTTCAAACACCGCGGTCAAATTTCGCAGCACTTGCTCGGTTTGCTCGGCAATTCCACCCGCCACAAACTCGCCAGTGGCCGGGTCGATGGGAATCTGCCCGGACGCAAATAACAAATTTCCGGCGCGAACTGCCTGAGAGTACGGCCCGATAGCGCGTGGGGCCCTTTCTGTAGCGATGATTTCTTTCACAACCGTCTCAGACAGCATTCCCGCAGTCAAAACAAAACGTGTACTTTAGCATCAAGCGCCACAAAATAGGAAACCGCGAAGGCCTCCTGAGCAGGGGTAAAGAGTTACAACGGCTGGCGAAACTTGAGAAAAAAGCCGCCCGGCTGATGCTAAACCGGGCGGCGAATCACAGGAGGAACCGAGCGTTATCGTGTGCCGCTTCTCGCCTTATTAATGGTGAGCTTGGCCGCCTTGCCCGCGGCTCTCTTCGGCACTTCCGGAATAACCTCAAAACCTGAGATGGCCTTCAACCATTGAAGGTTGCTACGCAATAATTCGGACCGGCGCGGTCGCTCCAAACAAAAAACACACTGGTGTCCACTTTCATAGATTGCGCGCGCTGGATGTTATAATCTCGGCGTTTCATATCCCTTTAAACTCATGACTCTTGCAGAGAAACGTAATGATAAAGGACAGCAGGTTGGGCTGTTAGAGACAGAAAAACCCGCGCTCACCAACGAGCCTGCATCGACCAACGGGCCGAGCGCTGATTGTGCACATTGTTTCGGAACCGGGATGGAAGTCGTGCCTGGCGAGGGCGCCCGTCGCTGCCGCTGCCAGACTTCGGACAATCGACGTCGCCTGTTTCAGTCGGCGCGCATTCCGCCTCGCTACGAACACTGCACGATTCAGGATTACGTGGCCGCCGACGATGAACTCTCGAAGTGGGCGGCCAAAGTGGAAGCCCAAATCGTGATTGAGGACTACCTCTCGCTCGACGGACGCGGACTGCTCTTTACGGGGCCGGTCGGTGTCGGCAAGACACACCTGGCGGTCGCCATCCTACGCGAGCTGATCGAGCGCTACCAGGTGCGCGGCTTGTTCTATCAATTCGGCGCGCTCTTGCGGCAGATTCAGGACTCATACAATCCTGTGTCGCAGGCGTCAGAACTGGGCGTCCTGGCCCCGGTGTTTGAGGCAGACGTGCTGGTGCTGGATGAATTGGGAGCTTCAAAGCCGACGGATTGGGTACGCGACACGATGATGCAAATCATCAATAACCGCTACAACGACAAGCGGCTGACGATCTTCACCACCAACTATTCTGATTCACGCAAGAGCGAGAAAGATTCTGAAATACTTGAGGATCGCATCGGCGTCGCGCTACGGTCGCGACTCTATGAGATGTGCAAGAGCGTGGTGATCGAAGGCGAAGATTACCGGAAGCGATCGTTCGCTACTAAGGGTTAGACTTTTCCTTTGGCGTATCTTTCCTGACACTCAGTCACCGTCGCCCGCGCCTTAGCTGCATCCTGCCAACCAACAATCTTCGTCGTTTTGGCTTCGAGCTCCTTATACATGCTAAAGAAGTGTTCGATCTCAAGTAAGAGGTGTGGGTAGAGTTTCGAATAGTCGTGCATGTCATCGAAAATCGGGTTGTTGGTTCCGACTGCCAGAATCTTCTCGTCTTCCTTTTCCTGATCGACCATTTCCAGCATTCCGATGGGCCGCACGGTCATCAGGCAACCGGGAAAGCTGGGCGCATCCACTAGTACCAGCACATCAAGTGGATCGCCGTCGAGGCTCAGCGTGCTCGGGATAAATCCGTAATCTCCGGGATAGTGGACCGGCGAGTACAGGTTTCGATCGAGACGAAAAACGTGCAGCTTCTTATCGTATTCGTATTTGTTGGTTTGCCCGCGAGGTATTTCGATAACGGCGTTGACTTCGTTGGGGGCGCCGTCTCCGATGGGAAGGGCCAGATAGTCGATCATGGGTCAGAGCGTGGGCCGCGCGGCCCCTTTCTCGTTCTCAATAGAGGTTTGACAGGCCGAGTCGTAGCGCGCCGTGGGCAGAGCCTCGAGCCGCCGATCGTCGATGGGCCCATTACATCGGGCACACAGCCCGTACGAGCCTTCCTTGATTCGCAGGAGCGCCTGATCGATGTCCGCGATCATTTGTGATTCGCGCTCACCAAGTTTCAGGGCCAGCTCACTGATCACATCGCGCAACGCGAGGTCCGCGCTCTCTTTGGCGCCGTCATCGGCAATATCGAGCGCATTAGCCTGCTCGTCGCCGACCTGGCGCGCGTGGCGGCGCAGTTCTCCCAGTAAGAGTTTTTTGAAGTGTTCCAGCCTTGAGGCGTCCATATCAGAGAGTTTTCGACGTTGCGGAATCAATGGTTTCACATTCGAACTGCGGGGGAGCTCGGATTATAACTCGCGAACGGATGTAGCGAAAGCGAGGCAAGCATCCACAGATTTCACAGATTACACAGATCAGAACTTTTCTGAAGCTGAACTCATCTTGTTTCTTTAAGAACAAAGCGTACTCCAGTTAACTTTCTAATTCTTCCTGATCTGCGTAATCTGTGTAATCTGCGGGTAAGCCTTCTGTTCGGAATGGAACTGACGCTCACCATTACTCTGCTGATTGCCGCGCTGATTTTCATCGTGGCGGTGCTGTATTCAACAGTTGGTCACGCCGGGGCTTCAGGATACTTGGCGGCTATGGCGCTGTTCGGCATCGCGCCCGTGGTAATGAAGCCGACTGCGCTGACGCTGAATATTATCGTGGCCGTTGTCGGTACGATTCGATTTATCCGCGCTGGCTTCTTTTCATGGCGAACTTTCTGGCCCTTTGCGGCCGCCTCAATACCCGCGGCATTTGTTGGAGGCTGGCTTACTCTGCCCGCCTCGATTTACAAGGCGATTGTTGGCGCGGTGCTTCTTTACAGTGCCGTACGAATCTTTTTTAGCGCGAAGCGCGCTGATGAACATGAAACACATCTACCACCCATCGGCGCAGCCCTGGTTTGGGGAGCGGCCATCGGTCTTCTTTCCGGGCTCACTGGCGTGGGCGGCGGGATCTTCCTGAGTCCGCTCTTGTTGATGATGCACTGGGCCAGAACCAAAGAAACATCTGGAGTGTCGGTGACCTTTATCCTCGTCAACTCGATTGCCGGACTGCTCGGCCACGGACTGTTTGCGCATTTCTCGACAGTTTCGACCCTGCCTCGCGCCGCATTGATTTGGGCTCCTGCAGCTCTGGTCGGAGGTTTGATCGGCACCGAACTCGGCACCAGGCGATTGCCCATCGCGGGAATTCGGCGCTGGTTATCTCTGGTTTTGATCGTGGCAGGCGTGAAATTGCTGAGCGAAGCTATTCTGCCCCTGCTCCACAGATGAGCTCGGCCGCCAGCAATGGAATCGTTAACTCGTGATGCCCGGTGATCGCAAAGCCGCGTCCCGCGCCGTCCGCGGTTGGCCGTCGTACCACATTCGTGAGCGGCCGGTAGGATTGAATGAAGTCAAAGTTTGCGGTGGTGATGTCGCTCAGATCGTGGCCCAGGTTCCGCACCAGCGTTACGCACTTTAGGAAAACCTCAGGCAGAGTCACTGCCGACCCAATATTCAGATAAACGCCGCCGCCGTTCATGCGCCGCACGATTTCCGCCAGCAGGCGAAAATCGGTGTGAGATGTGGCGCCCAATGCTGAGCCTTCGGCTGCCGGATGAAAATGTGCGATGTCCCCGCCGATGGTGATGAAAACGGTGAACGGAATTCGAGACGTATAGGCCGCGCAGAGCAATGAGAATTTCTCGTGAAGCGGGTTCGTGGCCACGAGCGCCTGACCAACGGCCTCGCCTAAGCCGATCGATTTAGTGACGCCATCGCCGGCGGCCCGGTTCAGAAGTTTTCCCGTCTCGTCCGCTCCACCGAATACTCCCTCGCCGAGAGTTGCGTCCACATCTTCCGAAGTCGAGCCAACCATAGCGATTTCCGCATCGTGAACCAGAACCGATCCGTTGGCGGCAATCGCGTTGACGAAACCGCGTTGCATGAGGTCGATAATGATCGGGGCCAAGCCCGTTTTGACCACATGGCCGCCGATTCCCCAGATGATGGGTTTTTTCAAATCGCGCGCGCGGCGCATTCGCGCGGCGAGCTCGCGAAGACTTTGCACCGCCAGGATGTTTGGCAAAGAGCCCAGAAAACTTTGCAGCGAAGCAGCATCGCCCACCGGCTTGGCAAAGTCATCAAGACTTACCTTGCTCGGCCGCGAGGCGAGCGGATAGGTCTTCACCTCTTCGAGACTTATTGGCTTGAGGTCGTCGTAGATCGACATGCGGATGGCGTTAACCGGGCGCGAGATAGAAGCTTGCGCTATGTAGCAAACAGTTTATCTTCGACCAGCTCGCACAGAATGTGGCCGATCAAATTGTGTGTCTCCTGAATTCGTTGAGTATCGTCACTGTGCACAATCATGGCGAGATCGCAAAGCCGGGCTACGGTCCCGCCGTCACGGCCCAACAAGCCGATCACTTTGATTCCCAGCGATTGGGACCGCTCACATGCGGCCAGAATGTTAGGCGAAGTTCCCGAGGTGGAGATCGCGAGGCAAACATCGCCCCTTGTTCCGAGTGCTTCAACCTGCCGGGCAAATATATTTTCGAAGCCAGTGTCGTTCGCAATGCACGTCAACACGCCCCCGTCGGTCGTCAAAGCGATCGCGGGCAAACCCCGCCGCTTTTGCAGAAAGCGATTCACCAGTTCGCCGGCGATATGCTGGGCATCAGCCGCGGAACCGCCGTTGCCAAAGATCAAAAGCTTGCCGGACGCATTCAGAGCCTCAGCAATCATCGAGGCCGCGCGCTCCACATCTTCGCTGCACTCTGCGAAAAAACGACGCTTGACCTCGAGGCTGTCAGCAACGATCGACGAGATTCGTTCAGTCATGTTTAGCTCAGTCTTGCGGCGGGAGTATATCACGCGTCTTCTTCGACTCGGGGCAAGCGCATCCTGCGCGTGAATCACGGACGGGACGTCCGTGCCACCGTGCCATTTCGTTTGGCGCTTCCATTCAGCAAAGGCTTCAGCACATGACCCGTGTGTGAACGCCGCACTGCCGCGACGTCCTCAGGAGTGCCGCTGGCGACGACGCGGCCGCCATGCGCTCCTCCTTCAGGTCCAAGGTCGATGATGAAGTCCGCGCTCTTAATGATGTCGAGATTGTGCTCGATCACGATCACCGTGTTGCCTAGACTGACCAAACGCTGGAGAACGTCGAGCAGCTTGTGCACGTCGGCAAAGTGAAGACCAGTAGTGGGCTCGTCAAGAATGTAAATCGTGCGGCCGGTAGCGCGCTTGGAAAGCTCTTTCGCGAGTTTAATTCTTTGCGCTTCGCCTCCGGAAAGCGTTGTCGCTGACTGGCCCAGTTTGATGTAACCCAATCCTACATCGAGAAGTGTTTGCAGCTTCTGCTTGATCTGTGGGATTGCCTCAAGCAACGGCAGTGCTTCCTCGACGGTGGTGTCCAAAAGCTCGGCAATCGACTTCCCTTTGTATTTAACCGAAAGGGTTTCGCGGTTATAGCGCGCTCCGCGGCAAACGTCGCAAAGCACATAGACATCCGGCAGAAAATTCATTTCAATCCGCCTTAATCCTTCGCCCTCACAACCCTCACACCGTCCGCCTTTAACGTTGAAAGAAAAGCGACCGGGTTTGTAACCGCGCTCGCGCGATTCAGGCAACATGGCGTAAAGCTCGCGGATCGGCGTGAACAATCCGGTGTAGGTGGCCGGATTCGATCGCGGCGTCCGGCCAATCGGCGATTGATCAATTTCGATTATCTTGTCGAGATAATCCATCCCCTCGATCGTGGCATACGCGCCCGGATCGGCCAGAGAGCCGTAAAGCTCGCGCGCGAGCGCGCGATAAAGTATGTCGTCCACCAGCGTTGATTTCCCGGAACCCGAGACTCCCGTGACAACGGTAAAGAGTCCAAGCGGGAAAGTAACATCGATCTCTTTCAGGTTATTGTGTCGCGCACCGCGAATCGTAATCGCTTTGCCATTCGGCAGGCGGCGTTCCGTGGGAACGGGAATCTTTCGCGCACCGCTGATGTAAAGTCCGGTGATTGAATCAGCGTTACCAGCGACGTCCGCGGGTGTGCCCCGCGCCACCACAAATCCGCCGTGAGTCCCGGCGCCCGGACCAAGATCGACTACGTAATCAGCGCGCCGGATCGTTTCTTCATCGTGCTCAACTACCAGCACCGTGTTGCCGAGATCGCGCAGCGCCGAAAGCGTGTCGAGCAACCGAAGATTATCGCGCGGATGCAGCCCAATTGACGGTTCATCCAAAACATAGAGCACGCCGCGTAGTTGCGATCCAATTTGAGTGGCCAAACGAATCCTCTGACCTTCGCCCCCGGACAAACTCGCGGAGGGCCGATCGAGCGTGATGTAGCCAAGCCCGACTGTTTCCAAAAAGCGGAGACGGCTCCGTATTTCCTGCAACACTAATCCGGCGATCTGTTCGGATCTCTTGTCCAGCTTTACCTGATCGAAAGCCTTAATCGCATCTTCGATGGTCATGCCGGTGTAATCGGCGATGCCGCGCCCGCCCACGCGCACTGCAAGCGAGTCGGACCGCAAACGCCGGCCGCCGCAATCCGAACAGGTAATCGGCGAAACCATTTCTTCCAGGGCCATGCGAATCTTTTCGCTGGGCGCTTCGTCCAACCGCTCGCGCAACCACGGCAGCGCTCCCTGCCAGGGCCCTTTGTACGCGTACATGCCCTGGCGAAACTTGATCGAGGTGGACAGCCCATGAAAGAAAGCTTCGCGAATCTCTTTAGCATGATCCCGAAAAGCGATTGTGGCGTCACCTTTGAAGTGCGCAATGACCGCGAGCAGAGCGCTGCGCATGTAAGCCGAGCCCGCCTTGTCGCCTTCCACGAAGGGTAAGCGTTCGGCGATTTCATTTGTGTCGGGAATTAACTTGGACGGATCGACTTCCAAAACCGTACCGAGGCCATGACAATTGCGGCACGCGCCATAGGCTGAGTTGAATGAAAACGAACGCGGCTCGAGCGGCGGCACGTTGATACCACAGTTCACGCAGGCCATCTTTTCGGAATAAAGCTTCTCTTCCCCGTCAACCACCGATACGAGCACGGCGCCGCCGGTCAGCTTTAATGCGGTGCGCACAGATTCGCCGAGCCGTGCGTTGATTCCTTTTTTAATCAGCAAACGATCGACCACCGCTTCGATCGTGTGATTACGGCGCTTGTCGAGCCGAATCTCTTCATCCAACGCTCGCAACTCGCCGTCGATGCGCGCGCGAATGAATCCATCGCGAGCGAGTTTGGCCAGCTCTTTCTTGAACTCGCCCTTTCGGCCACGAACGATCGGCGCGAGCACCATGACGCGCTCACCTTCCGGCAAACCGAGCACATCCTGAAGAATCTGCTCGACGCTTTGACGCGTAATGGGCGCACCGCAGCGGGGGCAATGGGGTAGCCCTACTGATGAGAACAGCAACCGAAGGTAATCATAAATCTCGGTGACGGTCCCCACCGTCGAACGCGGGCTGCGCGCCACCGTCTTCTGTTCAATGGAAATCGCGGGTGACAAACCTTCGACCGAATCAACGTCCGGTTTTTCGAGTTGATCGAGAAACTGCCGCGCATAGGCTGAGAGCGATTCGACGTACCGGCGCTGGCCCTCGGCATAAATAGTGTCGAACGCCAGCGAAGACTTGCCCGAGCCCGAAAGGCCGGTAATTACGGTCAATTTGTCGCGCGGGATGTCGACATCGATGTTCTTGAGGTTGTGCTGGCGGGCGCCCCGGACGGTGATTCGATCGATTGCCATAACGCTTGAAACGAAAGCTCAACGCCACAGACAGCATTTTCGCGTTGCGCAGAACCGGATAGTGTAGCTGAGGGTTCAAGAGTCCGGCAAGCGAGGGCGGCCACAAATCGGTAGTCTTGACACTCAACAGACGCAAACCTAGACTCCGATCATCGTGAATCTTCCGAATGCGCTGACGCTTACGAGAATTTTTATTGTGCCGATTCTGGTGGTCGTGCTACTGACGCCATTGTCGGAAAACCTCGGCGTGCCGCCACACATTCTGGGCATTGCCCTGCTCACGGCTGCTGCGCTCACGGATTTCTTTGACGGCCGCATTGCGCGCCGCCGCAAGCAGGTTTCAAAACTGGGAAAGCTGCTCGATCCCGTCGCTGACAAACTGTTGATCTCAGCAGCCTTGATTGCGCTGGTGGAAAATCGCCTGGCGCCGGCCTGGGCGGTGGTGATTATCGTGGGACGCGAATTTGCCGTCACCGGGCTGCGTTCGATTGCGGCGTCGGAGGGTGTGATCATCTCGGCTTCAAAGATGGGCAAGTTCAAGATGGTAATGCAGGTAGTGACGGTCGGCCTGCTGATTCTTTCACTGTCGCCATCCGGCGGAGGCGCGCCCGTCTCGAACTTTGGAAAACCCTTTCCGGCAATTCAGTTTTGGACAGTACCTGAGCTGCAGAAGGCCTG
>DATENS010000231.1:0-4668 GCA_035274925.1 Pyrinomonadaceae bacterium
GTATTTGATTTATTTGGAGAAACACGGGATAGCGCCCAACGTGGCATCATTCATCGGCGCCGGCACGATTCGCGAGCATGTGGTCGGGCTGGAGGACAAGAGGGCTACACCCGAGCAGCTCCAGGAAATGCGCGAACTTGTCAGGCGCGACATGGAAGGCGGCGCGCTGGGAATCGGCTCGTCATTAATTTATGCACCCGACACTTATGCTTCCACGGAAGAATTAATTGAGCTTTGCAAGGAAGCCGCGAAGTACCAGGGCAAATACATTTCGCACATGCGCAACGAAGGCGACGGCTTAATTGAAGCCGTTGAAGAACTGCTGCGCATTAACCGCGAGGCAAACATCCCGGCTGAGATTTATCATTTGAAAGCCTCGCTCGAACGAAACTGGCCGAAAATGGATCGAGTCATCAAGATGGTGAATGACGCCCGCGCGCAGGGCAGGAAAATCACCGCCAACATGTACACGTACACGGCCAGCTCGAACTCGCTTCAGTCGCGCATTCCAACATGGGCGCACAGCGGCGGCGACGAGGCGATGTACAAGCGACTCGAAGATCCGGCAACACGCCAGAAGATTAGCGACGAGCTTCACAAGAACGGGCCCATGGCTCGCACGCTGCTCACCGGCTTCAGGCGGGCGAACCTGAGGCCGCTGGCCGGGAAAACCCTGACCGAGGTCGCCGCCATGCGCGGCAAAGATGAAGTCGAGACGATGATCGATCTGATTCTCGAGGCGCGCTCGCGTATCCAGGTGGTTACTTTCACCATGAGCGAAGACAACATCAAGAAAGAAATGCGCCAGCCCTGGGTTTCATTTGGCTCGGATGCGTCTTCGATTGCGACGGAAGGCGGCTTTATCGAAAATCTCACGCATCCGCGGGCTTACGGAAATTTCGCGCGGGTTCTGGGAAAGTATGTGCGGGAAGAGAAAGTGATTTCGCTGCGTGAAGCGATTCGCCGGCTGAGCGGATTACCCGCGACCAACCTCGGACTTGATCGTCGTGGCTTTATCAGGAAGGATTATTTCGCCGACGTCGTCATTTTCGATCCCAAGACGATTGCCGACAAAGCGACTTACGATAATCCACACCAATATGCGGTCGGAATGAAGCATGTGTTCGTTAACGGAGTTCAGGTCCTGAAGGACGGCGAGCCAACGGGAGCGACCCCGGGCCGCGCCGTGTGGGGCCCGGGAAAAATCAAATGAACGAACTAAACCAAACACTGAAGTGTCCCGTGTGCAAGACGACAGAATTGGTAGGTACCGAATTGGAGCCCAATCTTTCGTCCTACAATTGTGCTCAGTGCGATGGTCATTGGATACGCGGCAAGGAATACTGGGACTGGGTCGAAGCTCACGCTACTAAAACCGCTGAACGATTTCATGAAGATGAGAGTTTGACACTGGCTGAACCAGGCAAGCCCGTCGATTGTCCCGAATGCCGTTTTCGCATGGTCAAGTACCTGGTCGGCCGCGGCCTTCACTTTACCGTCGATCATTGCCACGGCTGCAAGGGGATTTGGCTGGACGACAATGAATGGGAAGCGTTGAGGAAGCGCAACCTTCATGACGACTTGCACACGATCTTCACATCGTTCTGGCAATCGGGCGCGCAGCGAGAACTCAGGAAAAAGCGCATGGAACAGATTTATCTGGATCGATTCGGGGCGGAGGACTACGAGGAGATCACCCGCGTACGCCTGTGGCTGGAAACCAAAACTAATCGCGAGGAGTTGCTCGCTTATCTAACCGACAAAGATCCGTTTGGTGTTTAAGCGACCTGGTAAAGGAGCTCTTGTGGTAAGCAAAATTTCAGACAGAAAGGTTACGGTGATTGCGACCTTTGTAATCGCATTGGCGATGATGGCCTGCTCAAAAGGCTCATTCACCGGTTCCGTCATGCGCGGCGATCGCGCCAAATATCCGGTTAAGGCGCGGGCAGGTCAGACGCTCGACGTCCGCCTCACCTCGGATGAAAACAACGCGGTCTTTCAGATTTACACACCGGGCGAGAAGGAAACTTTACCGGGCGCAGGCGAAATGGATGATGCAACGAAGTGGTCCGGCAAAGTTCCCAGTGACGGCGAATACATCATTGTGGTCGGCCCGACGCGAGGTAATGCGACTTTCAAACTCACTTACTCAGTTAAATAACCGGCGTCACGCTTCCCAATCGCCGTCGGCACCGGCTTTACTCTTTTCCGCTGAACCCGCACAGGGGACCTTCATCAAAGCCAGACGCTCGACAATGCGGTTATTGAGAAGGTGTTCTTCGATTATTTCAGGGACGTCTGAGGCGCGTACCTGCGCGTACCAAACTCCGTCCGGGTAAACCATTACGGCGGCGCCGATGGCGCAGAAGCCCACAGACGCACATTCGGTCACGACGATGCTGCCCTGCGGGTTTTTTCCCTTGGCTTCCTTCCCAAACAGGATCCCGCGATCCTTCAGTTGAGTTTCAAAAGCGTCTCTAACCTGGGCGCTATCAACCGCCGAGCAGGATTTTCCGGTGCAGACAAAAACGTGATGGCGAATCGGCGCCGTCGCGACAGGAGCAAGGGCGCGCAACTCATCCGGACTTTCAATGAATTTCGGCTGAGCCATACGTCGCTAATGCTAACACGGACGACGCCCCAGCCGCCCTCGCGTTCGGAGCTCCATCGCGATTCGGAAAAACGCAAAGGGTCTTTGCTGGCAGTCCGATTCATTGTAAGATTGCGGGACCAGGGCGACCGCTGACCGATGCCGCAGCCGTACGAGCGGGGACGGATCGCGGGCGCCTGATTTAGTAAGCGGATGCAAACCTTTCGAAAAATAACTGAGCGGAAGTCAGACGGCCTGGTAATCCACATTTCGTCGCTCAACGATCGCTCGACTGAAGTGGTCATGCGCGAACGGATCACCATCGGCGTGTCTGACGATTGCGACGTTAAGATCCGCCTGCCCGAAGCCACGGCGGCGAAGGCAAACGGCCCGGTGATCGAACTGGCGAGACTGAACGGTGTGTACCGGATCGCCATGTATGATTCGAATTTTCAAGTCACGCTCAACAACCGCCCGGTGAAATCCAACAAGGCGATCGATGACGGCGACGAAGTCTGGATCGGACCCGCGGGCCCCTCGATCCATTTCTTTCCAATTCAGGCAACGGCCGCACTGGTTCCCGGCCGGCGTGGCGGAGCGCACGTCGCGCCTTTCATTGAACAGGCGGCGATGGAGGCCTCAGCCACTTCACGTCGTGACGATGCCAAGATTTTCCTGCGCGAGTTTACGCGCGAGCTTGTCCGTGAGATCAATCCCAGCACGAAAATCATTATCTTCGCCATCTTGATCGCAGCGGTGGTCGGTTCGTTATGGATCGGCTTCGGCGTCATTAATGAAATGCGGCGAACGCGACGCATTAACGATGAGCTACGCGGCCAAATTCAGGCGGCCAAGAACGAAGTCCAACGCACTAATCAGCAATTGAGCCAGCTTGATCAATCCAACAAGGATGTCATTCGCAGTCTCTCGCTAGCCGTCCAGTTGCGCGCCGATTACGGCAGCGGCGTCGGTCTGATTTACGGCTCGTATATGTTTGTCGAGGTGGGCACCGGCCGCCCCTTGCGCCATCCCGAATCGCAGAGCGGCGACCAAAGCGGAGCTGAGTCGACGGAGTTGACGCCTGAAGGCAACGGCCTCATCGCTGAATACCCATTCGTGGGTACCGGATTTCACGTCGGCAACGGTTACGTCATTACGAACCGGCACGTGGTGCAACCCTGGTTCGCGGACGAGCGCGCGCAAAGCCTGAACAGCACGGTGCACGGACAGCCGCGACTGCGCAAGCTGACTGCGTTCTTTCCTGATCAGTCGCAGGCGTTAGTGTTGAAACTCAAGCAGGCATCACAGCGCGATGATGTGGCCGTTTGCGTCATAGAGAAAGACTTGCCGGCAAATCTTCCCATCATCCCGTTGGAACGCGACGCGAGCGTAGTCGTCGGTAATATGGTGGTGACCATGGGCTATCCAAATGGCCCGGATCGATTGCTGGCTTTACTGGATGAAAGTGAAGCGCGCAGTGTGCTCGCCCGTTATGGCTCGGTGGAAGCGTCGTTGGGTTATCTCGCGCAGACAAAACACATTCAGCCACTGACCACTCAGGGGAACATCACCGACCTCGACGTGCGTCGAATCGTTTACGACGCGCGCACGGGCGAGGGCGGATCCGGTGCGCCGCTGTTCGGTCCGTCAGGCCGCGTCATCGGAATCACTTTTGCTGTTTTTACCGAGAATACTGCATCTAACTTTGCTGTCCCGGTGCGATTTGCTTTTGGCTTGCTGGAGAAATCTGGATGGACCCCTCCGCCGAGCCCGGAAGGCGATCCGAAAGAAACCAACCCGGAGAAGACGGCTGCTCGCCCCGGAGACTGAGCATTCGGCAGCGTCTGAGTCGAGAGAGACCCGTGGCTGGCATGTTTATTGCTGAAAATGCCGTCGATCGCGTAGTTCGACCCAGATAGGTGCTGCTGACTTGCTGAAACGCAGGAACCTTGCATGAATTGGAGCGTTTTTCAGGGCAGGAGCCGTACTGAAAGCTGCATGACAGCTAGATTTTGCCGTTTGAAACCTACCGCGTGCGGTTTTTTGCACGCAGCTTTCCTGTTGCTGGTGATCTCGCT
>DATENS010000232.1:0-25029 GCA_035274925.1 Pyrinomonadaceae bacterium
GTTTCAAGTCCCGCCGCCCACCAGGCGTGGGCCTGGGAAGTTGAAACTTGAACGCCGCTTAAACGGCCAGGGCTAATTCGCCTTGCGCATGAGCGTACGCGATACGCGCCGCGGCAATGACCGGCGGGAACAATGGTTGTGATAAATACGCGTGTCTAGCGACGGTCTTGATCTCAGCTGCGAGGGAACCCAGTACCAGATCGCCGGCTCCGTAAACGCCGCCGATATAAGCCACCGGAAACTTGTCCTGTTCCATGCGAAGTTTCCTGATGACCGCGTTGGCCGCGATGCCCAGTTGCCGGCCGGCCGCGCCCAGGATTTCAATCGCCACTTCATCGCCGGTGCGCGCCGCGCGCAGCACCTGCTTACCAAAACCGGCCAAACGATCGTTGGTCATGGTGGGCGCATAAAGCGCAGTGGAAAGATCTTCCGCCGCTTCCACTTTGAAATAGGCGAGAGCCGCAGCAGTCAGTGTCGTCTTTCGTCCCCGCCCGTCAGAAGCGTGCGCAACGGCTTGCAGCGCCTGGCGCGCAATCCACGAAGCACCGCCTTCATCACCCACGATCGGGCCCCATCCGCCCGCGCACATTTGTTTTCCCTGACGATTACGGCCACAGCAAATCGAGCCGGTGCCGGCAATCACAACCAGGCCGGGATGACCACCCGTACCACCATACAATGCGATCTCGCCGTCGGTAAGCAACTCGATCGACTTGATCTCTTTCAGTGATTCGCTGATTTTTTCGTGGGCGCGATCATGGATGTCCTTGCGGCGCACCCCTGCCAGACCGATGGTCGCCAACATGATTTCGTCACGGTGGATTGCGGCCTCGCTACAGGCCTTATCGATGGCTTCGCGGACATTTGTCGCGGCGACAGCAATGCCTACGCGAAGCGGATTAGATGGACCGGCCTGGCCTTCACCGACAATGCGTTTGTCGCCATCCATGATGGCGGCCCGGGTCCCGGTCCCCCCGCCATCGACCCCGGCTACCAACCCTGAAGGCTTCAGCCCGCGGCGCATGAGTTGATCCACACGCCTATTTCTGATGTTTAACTCCAACAAAGTCTTGTAATCTTAGATGCCCCTGCCGCTATAATGGAAACTAAAAGATCTTATTCATGCGATAATCCCGCTTGATGAAGGTTACCAGATGGAAATCCGACAGCTAAAAGCCTTTGTCGCCATTGCCGAAACCGGCACGTTCACTGCAGCCGCCGAGCGAGTACACGTCACCCAGGCCGCCATCAGCATGCAGATTCGCCAGTTGGAACGTGAAACCGGCACCCAACTGTTTGTGCGCGCGCCGCGGCGGGTAATTCTCACGGAAGCTGGTGAGAAGCTGCTGGATCGAGCACAACTAATTCTTCGGGAATACGCTGCGGCGCTCGAGGAATTAGCAGCGCTCAACGGCGCCGAAAAGGGACGCCTTCGCATCGGCAGTGCTTCAGCAATGGTCAGCGCCGATCCGCTGCCTCAAATCCTTAGGGAGTTAAGGAAAGCTCATCCCGGTGTCGAGACCTCGGTCGCTTCGGGTACCAGTGAAGAGTTGGTGCAGCGAATCCTGACGGGTGAACTCGACGCCGCATTCGTGTCCCTGCCGGTTGATGCGCGCGGCATACAGACCGAGCTATTGAACGAAGATTCGCTGGTCGCGATTGCCTCGCCGCGGCATCGCCTCGCCAAACAGAAGGTCGTCAGTGCGTATGCGCTGGCCGGCGAGAAACTGATCCTGGGAGAGCGCGGTGGAAATACTCGCCGGCTAATCGATCAGTTTTTTGCTCACGCCGGCGTCTCGGCAATGGTTTGCATGGAGTTGAGCCGGCTGGCGGCAATCAAACGGATGGTCGAGGAAGACATGGGCGTCGGCATCGTGCCATTGCAATCGGTGCGTGAAGAAGTCAACAAAGGAACGTTGGTGCGTTGGTGGATCGAAGGGGCCCAGATCAACTGGCAACTCGGCCTGGCGCGTTTAGTGGGTGGTTACGAATCGCCCATCCACCGGAAGTTCCTGCAACTATGCCGCGCACATTTTGGAAAACTGACCAGCACCGGTGCGCCGCGTTCCAAAGACAAGCAAAAGAAAAAGGCGGCAAAGGCCTAAGCCCACCTCACGATCTCGTCTCATTAAGCGCAGCCACCAATCTCTGAATATCATCTTCACTGTTGAAGAAGTGCGTGGCCGCGCGAATCCCTTCCGGCTTTTCTGTAACCACGACGCCGCGACGAAACAGCGAGCGGACCACTTCCGCCGGCTTCTCGACTTCGATCAGGGTTTCCCCGGATCGTGACTGTTCATTTTGCAGCGGCGAAAGAATTCTCCAGCCATGCTCAGACAGCAGCCCGGTCATGAATCGATTCAGCTCGAGGGCCCGCTCCTGAACATGTCTGATACTGAGATCTTTAATTAGACTGACCGATGCGCCCAACGAAAACATGCCGGCAAAATGCGGGCAACCGAGCTCTACACGTGCCGCGGCGTCGTGGCGCGGGTGAAGTTCGCTGTTGCGCATCGCAAAGGGATCGTGGACGCTCAACCACCCGAGCATGTGGGCGTGCGATTGCTGCAGTAAATCCCGGCTGAGATACAGAAAACCCGAACCGTAACCGGCGAGCAGCCACTTGTGGCCAGTGGCGCAGAGAGCGTCGATGTTCATTCGCTTGACATCGATCTCAAAAGCGCCGGCGGACTGGCTCGCGTTGATCACCAGCGCGTGATCGCCTTTTATTTCTCCCAACTCGTCCAGGTCGATGCGAAATCCGTTTGAGAATTGCACGTGACTGAGAGCGATCACTCCCGTCTGGTGCGTCATGGCTGAGCGAATATCTTCGAATCGCATCTCGCCATTTACCGCCGGCAGCAAGTGCACAGGAATACGCCGGTGCATCCATGGCAAAGTGGTGACCGGAAATTCAAGTTCACTCGAGATGACTTCGCCGTGTTCCGCCAACGCATCGACAATCACATTCATGCCCGACGAGGTATTGGTTGTGAATGCGATTTCGTCAGGCTCGGCGTTAACAAATTCAGCGATGCGCGCGCGCACGGCTTCACGTTCAGCCAGCCATCGGTTCCAATGAATGTCGCCGTCGTTCATCATTTTTTGATAGTAGTCCGCCGCCGCTGCCTGCGAGGCGACCGACACCGGACCAGCGGCCGCGCTGTTGAGGTACGCGAGGCGTTCGGTCACGGGAAATTCTTTACGAATTTCAGCCCAGTCGATCACAGTTCGAAAGATTCCTTTTCATATAGTCCGGCGCGTGCATAGGCTTCATCGAGCAGTTCTACCGGATGGCAGACTTTCAATGGCATGCCTGACAGCATCGCCCCAGCGGCGATTTGCATCTGGCAACCGGCGTTGCCGGTCGCCAGCACTTCCGCGCCGGAGGCGTCGATGTGGCGAAGTTTTTCTTTGAGGACTTCGCGGGACAAATCCGGCTCCAGCAAGTTATAGACACCCGCGCCGCCACAACACACGTCGCTGTCTCGCAGGAGTGCAAAATTCAGATCCGGAATTGCCCAAAGCATCTTTAAAGAAGAGTCCGTCGCACGTTGCCCATGCAACAAATGACAGGACGCATCGTAAGTCGTGCGGGCAAATCCAATCGACGCTCCGTTTCGAAAACCAATCGCCTCGAGATGTTGCCCTACGTCGCGAACACGCGCACTGAATTTCCGGGCGCGGTCGGCGTATTCCATGTCGTCAGCCATCAGGTGCGCGTACGAAGTGAGCATCGCGCCGCAGCCGCCCGCATTAGTAATGATGGGCGTCGTGTCATCCGGGAAGGCGTCGATGTTGCGCCGGGCGAGCTTGCGCGCGCCTTCGAGATCACCCGCATGAGCATGCAGAGCGCCGCAGCATCCCTGACTCGGCGCTACTTCTACCTCACAACCGTTCGCCCTCAGCACGCGTGCGGTGGCGCCATTGACGCGTTCAAACAGACCGTCAGTTACACAGGATTTGAAAAGAACTGCGCTTGTCGCAGTCTGTTGTGGGTGGCTTGAACTGACGGGCCGGCTACCGCCAGACTGGTAACTCCTGGAACCTTCCAGCAAAGCCAAAGCGAACTCAAACTGCCTTGATAGTTCCCGCGGAATTGATGTTCTCAGCAGTAGGTTTGCCAATCCGGAATCTCTTACAGTTCGCGCGAGCGCAAAAGCGAACCTCAGCCGTCGCGGTCTCAGCCACACATGTTTAAGCGCGAAGCGCAAGAGTTTGTAAGCCGCGCCGCGTTTTGGTTTTGTCTGAGCAATCTCGAAACGCGCGGCCTCGAGGAGCTGCCCGTATTCAACTCCCGCCGGACATGCGGCTTCGCATGCACGACAGCCCAGACAACGATCGATGTGTGTTTGGAATGACGGCGAAGTATTCGCGAGCCGACCTTCTTCAACCGCCCGCATTAGGTAGATACGTCCGCGCGGGCCATCATTTTCATCGGCGGTGGCAACGTATGTGGGACACGCTTCCAGGCACAGCCCGCAGTGAACACAGGCGAGAATTTTCTGTTCTTCGGCTTTGAGTGCTGAGGCGAGAGTCGACGAAGCGTTAGAGGCCATGCTTCTCCAAGTTAAGCTGCTGGGGCGAGCTCAGCCTCATTTTGAACGGTGACCGTCGGGTTTGGATTCCGATCCGGAACCGGAAGATTATTTTTAATCAAGAGGTCCACATGCTCTTCCATTCCCCACCTTGCCTTGTACAAACAATCCTCGATAGAGTGTCCAACGCCTGAGAAGCCTTCAAGATCAGGCGAATAGAATCCGAAGAAGCTGGGATCCGATGTGGCTTCTATAACCAGAGAATACTTCAGGTCTATCATCGTTTTGGGTCAGCTCCTTTCCTTTATTCCGGCTGCCTTAAGAATAGCATGACAAGTGCCTGTGGGAACTTCCTTGGATCCGTGGAAATCAACTCGAACCAACTTGTTGTAGCCTGTCTTGGCGTAATACCGAATTGAGCCCTTCTCCTTGAGGAGATAAAACCCGTTTTTTTCGAGCAGTCTAACTAATTCGCTAAACCTCATCTCAATACCCTAGCGCCAACCCATCGCTTCTTCTCGGATCGGTGGCACCCAAACGCATTCCGGTCTTCTCCTCAACCATGATTCCCTGGCAGTCACCCATGTAGCGCGACTTGTCAGTAAGCTTATGCCCGCGGCCTTTGAGCGCGCGTTGGGTGTCGCCTGATAACCCGTAAGGCTCATACACGATTTCATCGGGCAGCCATTGATGGTGAATACGCGGCGCGTCGATCGCCTGCTGCATGTTCATGTCGAAATCGATGACGTTGACGATCACATTGAGCACCGTATTGATAATTGTCGGACCACCGGGGCTGCCGGCGGTGAACCAGAGAGAGCCGTCCTTACGCAGGACAAATGTCGGCGTCATAGCCGACAACGGGCGCTTGCGCGGGGCGACGGCGTTGCGCTCGCCTTGAATTAATCCATAGAGATTGGCAGTGCCGGGTTTAGCGGCAAAGTCATCCATCTCGTCATTCATTAGCAGCCCGGTGCCTTTCGCCACCACGGCCGAACCGTAGGAATTATTAAGCGTGTAGGTGTTCGCCACGGCGTTGCCTTCAGCATCGACGACCGTAAAGTGCGTTGTCTCGTCGGACTCGTAGCCGGCCGGCTTCCCGGCTTTTACTTGTGCACTGGTAGACGCTTTTTCTTCATCGATGGTCCCGCGCAGTTTCGCCGCGTACTTCTTATCAATCAATCCGGCGATCGGCACACTTACAAAATCGGTATCGCCCATGTACTCGGCGCGATCGGCGAAAGCGCGGCGCATCGATTCGGTCATCAGGTGATAGCGATCCGAAGAAGCCGAGTCCACTTTCTTCAAATCAAATCCTTCCAGAATGTTGAGCATCTCGAGCAGGACGGCGCCGCCGGACGAGGGCGGCGGCATCGAAATGACTTCGTAGCCACGATAGGTGCCGCGCAAAGGCGCGCGCTCTTTGGCGACATAGCCGCGCATGTCCGCCATCGTGATCAATCCGTCGTGTCGCCTGAGGTCGTCAACGATTAGCTGCGCGGTCAGTCCCTGATAGAACTCGTTGGGACCACGCTGCTGTAACCTCGCAAAGGTCGCGGCGAGGTCCGGCTGGCGAAACACATCGCCCTCGCTATAGAGCCTTCCATTGTTGAGATAGATACGCCTGGTCTCAGGATACTTGGAAAGATACTCTTTGTTTTCGCGCAGGCCGCGCGCCAGGTGGTAAGTCACAGTTATTCCATTAGCGGCAAGCGCGCGCGCCGGCTCGATCAACTGCGCCCAGGTCAACCGGCGCGAACCATATTTCTTAAGAGCCAATTCCATCCCGCGTACTGTGCCGGGAATCCCCGCCGCCCGGTAACCTTCGATTGGTCCACCTTCGCCTTTGATTACATCGCCATTCTTGTCGAGATAAATGTTCCGCGTGGCGCCAGCAGGAGCCATCTCACGATAATCGATGGCTGTGGTGCGGCCATCCCTCAGGCGAATCATCATAAAACCGCCACCCCCGAGATTGCCTGCCGCCGGATGCGTAACCGCGAGGGCAAAGGCCACCGCAATCGCGGCATCTACGGCATTACCGCCGCGCTTCAAAATATCCACTCCAACTTTCGAGGCGACTTCGTTTGTCGAGGCGACAATTCCGTGACGGGCCCGCACCGGTTCGCGTGAGGCAGCAGATGCGACAGAAGGCCTGAAAAGAATCGGTGAAAGCTGCGCCACACAGCACGCCACAATCAGAAATCGCAGAAGCATTAATCGTAAGCTCAGGAATGTTTTCGATTTCATTTCTCTCTGTTCTCCGTCATGAGCGATTGCTCAACTCTTTGCGACTTTGCGGCTTGGCGTGAACCTGTTTTCACGCAAAGGCGAAAGACGCCAAGAAAAGAATTACCCAAACAATCGCCCCGGCGCCAGCAAGTTCTGTGGATCCAACTGCGCCTTTACCCGCTTCATCAACTCGGCCGCCGAGCCCGGATCGCCCACGGAATTGAACTCCTCCTTGATTTCAACGGGAGCGCTTTCGACAATCAGATGTCCATCCATGCTTTCGGCGCGCTCGCGCAGCCTGGTCAGCGCGCGCACCGCCTCGCGATGATATACCGGCGTGCGCCCGGCCGCGCGCAGACGTCCGTCGCCCATTCCCGCATGCCACACAAGCGACTTGAAGGAAGCTTCGTCTTGCTCAAGCGCGCGCACGTCCTTAATAAACTCAATGAGATTTGTCGGTTTCAAAGTTACGCGCCAACTTAGATCCCCTGAGAATTTAACTTGCGCCGCGCTGAACCTTCGCCACAGCTCAACGTCATTGTCGAGCGTAAAGCATTGGGTGTTGTCATCACGCAGGTGCTTAAGGGCTTGCGCTGTCTGCGAAATCACCGCGCGATCCGACCCGGTGAATCGCGCCAATAACACTCCCTCGTCGATTGGAACTTTGATGTCGAGGTGCCTGGCCATTCGGTGCGACAACAACTCCAAAGCCACGGGAAAGAAACCACTCATAAGTTCCCTTCCCTTTTTGGTCAGCAACTCAAATGTGCCCACAGCGGCGATAGTCCTGGTTTCGGCCGGCAAAGGCCTTAACTTGAAAGTCACTTCAGTTATCAACCCGAGCGTGCCATAGCTTCCCGTGAAAAGTTTGCAGAGGTCGTAACCCGCAACGTTCTTGACTACCTTGCCACCGGCGCTTATTGAACGGCCGTCCGCCATGGTCACGCGCATGCCGATTACAAATGCCCGCGGCAAACCAAAACCAAAAGTGTGCGCGCCTGAAAGTCCCGTGGCGACAACTCCGCCGATCGTGGCCCGCCCGTCATCGGGCGGATCGATCGGCAAACACTGACCCGCTTGCGCCAGGTGTTTTTGAAAATCCGCCAGCGTCGTTCCGGCTTCCACCGTCGCCACGAGATCCGCCGGCTCGTGGCTGATGACGCGATTCATCCGCCGGGTGCTCAAAACAATGTCCGCCCGGCTGACGGGATTGCCGCTTTCGAGCCAGGTTCCAGCCCCCGCCAGAATCATCGATAAATTCTCCTGTGCGGCAAATGTCATGACCTGTCCGGCTTGTTTGCTATTCGCCGGCGCAACTTCCATCGCGCGTTCATAGCCGGCAAAGTTGCTGGACCATTCAACTTTAGAGTCTGTGAGTCTTTGCACGCCGTCTTTTCCAACCAGCCGGGCCAATTCAGTCTTGATGCGGGCCTCGTTCATGCGCTGGGCAAGCAGGCCTTTGCCCATAGGGCCCGAACGTGAGGAAGAGATGGAATCCTGATCGGCGGAGGGCGCACCCGTCGCAACCACCACCCGGTCCGCTTCGGGTTCTGACGCGTGCTGCATCGATATTGGATCTGACATGCTTTGCGTTGCGACAGCCCGCGCTTCGCCGCAGCCCCCCGGCATCGGAATGATCTTGCCCGGATTGCACAACCCGGACGGATCGAATGCCGCGCGCACGTCTAACATCACTTTCATGTCGTCATCGGAAAATATCAAAGGCAGATAACTGCTCTTATCCAGACCGACGCCATGCTCTCCGGTAATCGAGCCGCCCGCGCGCACGCATGTTTCCATAATCTCGCGGCCGGCCTGCCTGACGCGCTCAAGGTCGTCGCCGCGGCGCAGATCAAAACAAATCAACGGATGCAGATTGCCATCGCCGGCGTGAAAGACGTTCGCGAGTTGAAGGTTATAGGTCGAGCTGATGCGATACGTTTCGGCGAGCACCTCCGGCAGACGTGAACGGGGCACCACTGCATCCTGAATCATCACGTCCGGCAATAGACGGCCGACCGCGCCAAATGCTCCCTTACGCGCGGCCCAGAGTTTCTTTCTCTCGTTCTCATCCGTGGCGCGACGAACGGATCGCGCGCCAAGCTCATGAAGGATTGTTTCCACCTTCGCGGCATCGTCGTCGATGCCCGCTTCGATGCCGTCAAGCTCCACCAAGAGGACCGCCTGCGCATCGATGGGCAGCCCCGCCGCGAACACGCTTGCTTCGACAGCGCGAATAATCGCGTTATCCATCATCTCGAGCGCGGCAGGCAAGACGCCTGCGGCAATGATTGCCGACACAGCCCGGCTCGCGTCATCAACATTCAGGAAATCAGCGAGCAGCGTTCGGACCGCGGGCGGAATCGGTGTCAATTTCACCGTGGCCTCAGTTGCAATTCCAAAAGTGCCCTCTGAACCCACAAACACACCCAGCAGATCATAGGCTGGCGCGTTACCCCCGAGGTCGACAATACTTCCGTCGGCCAAAACCACACGCGCGGCAGTTACATGATCGGTCGTGGTGCCGTACTTGAGACAGTGAATTCCGCCGGCGTTTTCCGCGATGTTGCCGCCGATGGTGCACGACGGCTGGCTCGAAGGATCAGGCACGTAGTACAGACCGTATGGCGCGACGGCGCGTGAAAGATGCGCATTGACCAGGCCGGTCTGCACGCGCGCCAAACGATTCTCAGGATCAACGCTAAGGATTCGGCGCATGCGCGCCAGTTCGATCACCACCCCTCGATTGATCGCCAGTGCGCCTCCGGAAAGTCCGGTGCCCGCACCGCGCGGCGCAAAACTAACTCCTTCGTCAGCCAATAGCGCTACCACATCGGCCGTTTCTTCTGTTGAGTTTGGAAAAACTACTGCGCGCGGAGGGTGTTTATGCTGCGGCAAACCGTCACACTCATAAACCAGCAGCTCTTCGGGGTCGGACAGAACATTTTCTTCGCCGACAATTTCGCGCAAATCATCGGCGAGTGTGTCTTGCAGGCTGGTGGTCATTTCTAAGTTTAGGGAATTGGTTTTGTACGGCGACGGAATTCTAACGAGCAAGATCGGCAATGTAAATTCCGGCTTGCCGCGAACAACCAACGTTTTGGACACATAATTTACACTTCGCAAAATCTAAACGCGCAGTTATCATAGGCCCGCTTCGGGGACAAACCATGAACGCCTTGCCAATCATCGTCGGCGCGTTATGCGTGATCGCGATCGCTTATCGCTATTACTCCGCCTTCATCGCGGCGAAAGTGCTGGCCCTCGACGATTCGCGGCCCGTGCCGTCAACGACGATGTATGACGGGCACAACTACTATCCGACCAACAAGTGGGTTTTGTTCGGGCATCACTTCGCGGCCATTTCCGGCGCGGGGCCATTGATCGGGCCAGTGCTCGCGGCGCAGTTTGGATTCCTGCCCGGACTTCTGTGGCTGGTGATCGGAGTGTGCTTAGGCGGTGCGGTGCACGACTTCATGATTCTCGCGGCCAGCATCAGGCGCAACGGAAAATCACTCGCCGAGATTGCGCGCTCTGAGATCAGCCCGCTCTCAGGACTCGTGGCGGGCATTGCCATCCTCTTCATTGTGGTGATCGCCCTCGCCGGTCTCGGTTTGGTGGTTGTTAACGCGTTGGCCGAATCGCCCTGGGGAACATTCACCGTTGGTTTCACCATACCGCTGGCGCTGTTCATGGGGCTTTACATGTATCGCTTTCGCAAGGGAAAAATTGCGGAGGCGACGATCATCGGCATTATCGGCCTGCTGTTTGCGGTCTATATCGGGGGCAAGGTTGCCGATTCGTCATGGGCCGCGGCGTTTACGCTTTCGCCGCACAAAGTGACCATCCTCATGGCCGCATACGGATTCATCGCATCGGTGCTGCCGGTGTGGCTGCTGCTTTGCCCGCGTGATTACCTTTCGTCCTATCTGAAGATTGGCACGGTCGCTTTTCTGATCATCGGCGTAATCGTTGTGCACCCAACCCTGCACATGCCCGCGATCACCCCATTCGTTTCGGGCGGCGGACCGATCGTAGCCGGCAAAGTCTACCCCTTCGTCTTCATCACGATCGCCTGCGGCGCAATCAGTGGTTTTCATGCGCTGATTTCCTCGGGCACTACGCCCAAGATGATCGCCAAAGAAACCGACGCGCGCATGATCGGCTATGGCAGCATGCTGATGGAAGGTGTCGTCGGTATCGTGGCGCTGATTGCGGCAACTTCACTGTTTCCCGGCGACTATTTCGCAATCAATACCGCGCAGCGCAACGAAACTGAGCGAGCAAAATATGTGCGCATGGTCGACCAGCGCACCGAACAGGGCTTCAACCTGCAACCACAGGAGCTCGATCGTTTGGAAGCAGAGTCAGGTGAGAAAGTCCGGGGACGCACCGGCGGGGCGGTCACCCTCGCGTTGGGCATCGCGAAAATCTTTAACGGCATTCCCGGTCTCGGCGGGCTGATGAAATATTGGTATCACTTCGCCATCATGTTCGAAGCGTTGTTCATACTAACGACGATCGATACGGGGACACGTGTGGCCCGATTCCTGGTCGGAGAATTCGGCGGGAGATTTTATCGAAGGCTGGAAGAGCCGAATTGGCTACCGGGTTCGATTATCACCAGCGCCGCGGTTGTCGGCGCGTGGACCGCATTCATCTGGAGCGGATCGATCTCAACCATCTGGCCCATGTTCGGCATCGCCAATCAATTGCTGGCGGCGGTGGCGCTGTGCGTGGCCACGACTGTCATCATTAACCTCGGCAAAGCGCGCTACGCCTGGGTGACAATTGCGCCGCTGGCGTTTGTCGCTACCACCACGCTCGTGGCCGGATATCAATCCATTCGGGACATCTTCTGGCCGCAGGCGCAGAACCCACTGACTTCGACGCAGGGCTATATCAACACTTCACTGACCGCTCTGATCATGACTGCCGCCGTGATCGTGTTGGCCGACTCAATACGTAAATGGGTGGGCGGACGAAAGGCCCCACAGCTTACGGCGGAAGCGGTTGCGGAAGCGTAGAAGTGGCAATTGCCAGCGCGCGTCCAGCCCGCATTTGCGGGCGACATTTGAGTAGCCCACAGCGCAAGCTGTGGGTTCCCGCCGTCGATCAAACGCGAGCTCGCGAAGCGAGCGACATAATTTTCAACCACCGAAATTTGCGGCCAAGTCATGTCCGCCCCGATGGGGCTCCGAACTGATCGTTGCGTCCTTTACCCACAGCTGGCGCTGTGGGCTACGAATATTCCGTTGGCTTCGCCACCTCAGGTAAATCACCTTCTCTGACTACTAATTTGTCACCCGGAGAGTGATCGGGTTGCACAGGCGCGCGCGGGATCAGCAGGAGCCCTGCTACATACAACAGGAGCGCGAAGAACGAGATGTATCCAGTACTGGGCGCAAACGCGGGCACGTCTACGGAAACGCCCTTTAGCAAAGTTGAGGCAATCGCTTTCAGCCAACCTCCGTCAGGCGCGTAGAGCGCGGACACAAGCAGGTGCTTGATAACGAATGCGGTGCCAAACAGCACCATTATGCTTCTCAACAAACGCCGTGTGTCGAAAGCAGAAAACTGATTGTTCCAAAGCGTCCACAGGAAGAAGAACGAGAACATCCAGTGCAGCAAACCACTCTCTGGCATTACCGAATTGAACGCCTGAGCTGAAGCAAAGAAAAGCGCCATCAGCGTCAGCAGATGCGCGATGTTTGTGAGCATTGGCTGTTCGATGACGAGCCAGCGATGCAGATCGATGGCCCCGCTGCGCATAAAGAGCGATCCCAAAAGAATCGCCAGCACCAGCGTTACCAACGGCGGGGCGATGAATACAAATTGCCTGGTTTGCCCGTCGATTCGCAGTCCGCCCAACAATCCCACTGTCAGCAGAATTGTAGGCAGCACGATGTAATGCAGTAGCGCTCGATTTCTCTCCGCGTAGTTTTTCATTTCCGCTTACGAATGAGCTTCAAGGGATTCACGTCTTTCCAACTCGTTTCAGTCCCCTGTTCCAGCTCGGTCTTCAATTCGGCGGCATTCTGCATTTGCAGATTCGGATCATCGACTATCAGCGTGCCGTTTGGCGCCTGCGCGATTGCCCGATTGACTGCCTCCACCCCTTGCTTGAAAAGCGCATCGTCGTCATAGACGCGACCCCAGCCTTCCCGGTAAAAGGCGTAGGCAATGTAGAACTGCGTGCGCGGATCTTTCTGGGCCGGATCGGCGCCCGCCCACTCGTCACGCGCCGCGCGAAATTGATCGCGACGAAAGAGTGCCAGCCCGTTACTAAATTTTTCCTGGTTGATTTCGTAAGTTCCGGTAGCGACCTGGGAGTTGGTCGCTACTTCCTTAAAGGAGCGCGGCTCCGTCGCATAGATCCAGACAATGATGCCGGCGTAGACCAGCGTCCAAATGATTCCGGCAATCTGAATAAACTTTCGTTGCATGAGCAGGTCAGGAGATTATAGACACTAATTGAAAGCCCAAGAACCCGAAGCCCGCATTTGCGCAGGTCGTAATTTGTGTTTTTCTTTGCGCCCTGGGTATGTCTTTGCGCCTTTGCGTGAAATTATCACGTACAAAAGAAGCAGTTTTTCGCAAAGACGCTAAGAAGAAGCAGACGCCGCTAAACAAATCGGCCGTTCCCGCCGCTCATCTCGGTTGGACACTCCGCGCATTAATCGTCCATAATGCTCGCTTTAGTCAGCGCGGCTTTTCTCGCCTATCGCTCAAACGAAAAGGAAGGAACTGTTTTGATCGTGAATTCGATGTCGAACTTTGTCGCGGCCCAGCGCCGTCGATTAATCACTCTTTTATTTGCAATTATTGCCTTTACTGTTACGGCCCCGGCCGCTTTTGCGCAATCGCATGGCGGTGAAGCGGCCCTGAAACTACCCGATCTGTCGAACGTGCTTTTCCGGGGCATCGACGGTCACAAGCTGCTGCTGGTCGGCATTCTCTTCTGTTTCTTCGGCCTTTTATTCGGCCTCCTAATTTACATTCAATTGAAGAACCTGCCGGTGCATCGCTCGATGCGCGAGATCTCTGAGCTGATTTACGAGACCTGCAAGACCTATCTGATTACGCAGGGCAAGTTCATCATGATTCTCTGGGTGTTCATCGCCGCGATCATCATTGCCTATTTCGGCGTCCTGCGGCCTGTGCCCGACAAGTCCATCTTTTTGACCGTTCCGATCATTCTCTTTTTTAGTTTGGTAGGCATTGCCGGCAGTTACGGCGTCGCCTGGTTTGGTATTCGCGTCAACACTTTTGCGAATTCGCGAACCGCATTCGCCAGTCTCGAAGGCAAGCCGTATCCCATCTCCGCCATTCCCTTGAAGGCCGGCATGAGCATCGGCATGCTGCTCATTTCCGTTGAACTGCTGATCATGCTTTTCATTTTGTTGTTTGTGCCGGGCGACTACGCCGGTCCCTGCTTTATCGGGTTCGCCATTGGTGAATCGCTGGGCGCGGCCGCGTTGAGAATTGCCGGCGGCATCTTTACGAAAATCGCCGACATCGGATCGGACCTGATGAAGATCGTCTTCAAAATTAAGGAAGACGACGCGCGAAACCCGGGCGTAATCGCAGACTGCACCGGCGACAACGCGGGAGACTCAGTCGGGCCCAGCGCCGACGGATTCGAAACCTATGGCGTCACCGGCGTCGCCCTGATCACATTCATCCTGCTCGCCGTTCCCAGCGAAACGGTGCAGATTCAGCTGCTGGTTTGGATCTTCGTGATGCGCATCATGATGCTCATTTCGAGTGCGGTTTCATACTTCGTCAACGAAGCGATCTCGAAAGCTCGTTACGCCAATGTCGGCGAAATGAATTTTGAGAAACCACTGACCACGCTGGTGTGGCTGACCTCGGTGGTTTCGATTGCGCTCACCTACGCGGTGTCCTTCCTGATGGTTCCGTCGCTCAGCGGCGACACAACATTGTGGTGGAAACTGGCGACGATCATTTCCTGCGGCACGCTGGCCGGCGCCGTCATTCCGGAGTTGGTGAAGGTCTTCACTTCGACGGAATCGCGTCACGTTCAGGAAGTCGTAAAATCATCGCGCGAAGGCGGCGCGTCCTTGAACATCCTGTCCGGATTTGTCGCCGGAAACTTTTCTGCTTACTGGCTGGGCATCAGCATAGTGGGCTTGATGGGGGTTGCATTTATCGTCAGCACGTTTGGCTTGGCGTCATTGATGGCCGCGCCGGCCGTGTTTGCCTTCGGTCTGGTGGCCTTTGGTTTTCTCGGCATGGGGCCGGTGACGATTGCCGTCGATTCTTATGGTCCAGTGACGGACAACGCCCAATCGGTTTACGAGCTCTCGCTGATCGAGCAAGTGCCCAACATCGCCGAAGAGCTCAAGAACGAACACAACATGACCGTGAACTTCGAGCGCGCCAAGCACTTACTCGAAGAAAATGACGGGGCCGGCAATACCTTCAAAGCCACCGCCAAACCCGTACTGATCGGCACCGCGGTGGTGGGCGCGACGACGATGATCTTCTCGATCATCATGGCGCTGACCAACGGGTTGACCGATCAGGGAGCCTTGCAAAGCCTAACCATTCTGCACGCTCCATTTTTGCTCGGCCTGATTATGGGCGGCGCAGTGATCTACTGGTTTACCGGCGCTTCTACGCAAGCAGTAACTACGGGCGCTTATCGCGCGGTCGAATTTATTAAGGCCAACATCAGACTGGAAGGCGTGGAAAAGGCCTCGGTCGAAGACAGCAAGAAAGTTGTGGAAATCTGCACCCAGTATGCCCAGAAAGGCATGTTCAATATCTTTCTCAGTGTCTTTTTCGCGACCCTGGCTTTCGCTTTTCTCGAGCCGTTCTTCTTTATCGGCTACCTCATCTCGATTGCCATCTTCGGCTTGTACCAGGCTATTTTTATGGCCAATGCCGGAGGAAGCTGGGACAACGCCAAGAAAGTGGTCGAGGTCGATCTGAAACAGAAGGGCACGCCTTTGCACGATGCCGTCGTCGTCGGAGATACGGTCGGCGACCCTTTTAAGGACACGTCCTCAGTGGCCATGAACCCGGTCATCAAGTTCACCACTTTGTTTGGATTGCTCGCCGTGGAGCTCGCGGTCAGCGTTGCCAGTGAGACGGGACAATTCGGCAAGAATGGACTAATCATCAGCCGCGTGCTGGCCGGTGTTTTCTTCCTCGTTTCGGTCTATTTCGTCTGGCGTTCATTTCACAAGATGCGAATCGGCGGAGAGAGCTAGACCCGACCGGGTAAGTTAAGTAAAATTCCCCTGAAAGTACGGTCGCGTGGTCGCGGCCCCGAGAATTCTGTGGTGAAGACTTAAGCAGTAACCAGCGAGTTTCAGAGACGCGGCCTGGCTACTGCTCCACCGCTCACTGCTCACTGGTATGATTCGTTCGATCCTTTTTCCGACGGACTTCTCAGCGGTAGCCAACAGCGCTTTCCCGCTGGCGGTGGCTATTGCCGCGCAATTCGAGGCTCTGGTTCAATCCGTCCATATCGCCCACGGCGGCGACCCTCATATCACCGAGACATCGCGGTACGAGTTTCCCGGGTTGCCGACCGGCGCGACCTCAGTGCGCGTCATCGAAACTATCATTCCAAAGAACGGTGACGATCCCGCACAGGTGATCATGCGCAGCGCCCAGGAACGCGGATGTGACTTGATTGTGATGGCGTCACACGGACGATCGGATGTGGCGCAGTTCTTTTTGGGCCGCAGTGTTGCCGAGCAGGTTGCGCGCGATTCAAAAATTCCCACGATCATCGCCCGGTTGTACGGGCCGCGGCGCACGACTCGCCCAATCGATCGCTTCGGGACCATTGTCTTTGCCACCGATCTGTCGAATGATTCAAAGCAGATTCTGCCGGTGGCCACCGCTATCGCCAGCCGCACCAAAGCCAAACTCGAAACGCTTTGTGTTTTTGCTGAGGGCGACGTAGAACCGGCCGATGGCGGCAAAGCCACGTTGCAGGAGTTCTTTGCCGAAGCGGGCGCGCCTAACTTACTGAGCAAGGTACGAAGGCTACACGGCGGAGTGGCTGAGGCGGTGGTCGAGTACGCCGGACGCCACAAGGCTGATATGGTGGCTATTACCACTGCCCTGTGTTGTGGCGGCGACGATAAGATGACAGGGACCGCTGAGTTTATTATTCGTAACGCGCCTTGTCCGGTGTTGTGCGTGAGGCCTTAGTTACAGAACCGTGAGCGGTAGCGACCGGGTCCGGGTTCTGACACGAACCGAAAGTTGAGTACCAGAATCTATGAGCATGTCGATCGCTAGAAACGAAACCCTTTTGGAAGTGGCCCTTGCGCCGTTGGATGTGGTGCGCCAGGTCGGCCTGGTAATCGGCTTCAGTTTACTGACGGCACTGTCCGCGCAGATAGTGGTTCCGATCGGACCCATTCCCATTACCGGACAGACTTTCGCGGTGCTCCTTACTGGAGCGCTGCTCGGATCGCGGCTGGGCGCGATCACAATGATTGTCTATTTGATCGAAGGCGCGAGTGGCTTGCCGTTCTTCCGGGCAGGAGGTTTCGGACTGGCGCATTTGATGGGACCAACCGGAGGCTATCTGATCGCGTTCCCGGCCGCCGCGTTCATCACGGGCGCCTTCGCGGAACATGGTTGGGACCGGCGCTTCCTTACCGCCGCCGCCGCCATGGCGATCGGCTCACTCGTGATCATGCTCAGCGGCTGGGCCTGGTTTTCGCTCGTGATGAAAACTTCTCCGCTGATCTCAGTTTTCGACACCGTTATCAAGTTCATTCCCGGAGATATAATCAAGATTGCACTCGCTGCGGCGGTGTTACCGACGGGATGGAAACTGGTGGGGAAAAAGCGCTAACTACAGCCGCAACTCCATAAACAGCGCACCCGGCACAGGATTGTCGTAATACGGTTCGATCTCCTTAAAACCTAATCCCCGATAGAGAGCAATCGCTTTGTTCATTTGCGGCGGAAGTGTGTCCAGGCGCATTCGTTCGTAACCGATAGTTCGTGCCTCGCGGAAAATCCCATCAAGCAATTGCCGCCCCACGCCATTACCCTGAAACTCAGGCCTGACGAAGAGGCGTTTCATTTCGCAAACGCCGTCGCCGATTTTTCGTAAAGCGACACACCCTGCCAGTTGCGAGTCGTGAAATGCGAGTAAGAGTCGGCCATCCGGCGGCGCGTACTTGCCCGGTAATTCGGCGAGTTCCTTCTCGAAACTCTGAAAGCAGAGATCGACTTTGATCCACGCCTCGTAATCGCGGAAGAGCGCGCGGGCATGTTCAATCTGCTCGGTAGATTCAGCTTGAAGAATATTAATCATCGATACATTGCCGATTTGGCTAGCGTCATTATCTCTTTTGTGGATGCCAACTTGTCGCTTTGCAAAATATTTGCAAGCAGATGGGTTGTCAATGGAGAGACAATGGAGGTGGCTCTTGAAAAACATTAGACCGCAATGGCTCCGGCTAAGCCGCGGTTGCGTAAAACTAAATCGGCCTGACACCGAAGTATCAGGCCGATCAGGAAATTGACGCGATGACCGGTCGCTACGCGCCGGTGCTTACGTTACGCCGTGAATGAAGAACCGCAACCGCAGCTGCCGGTGGCGTTCGGATTCTTGAAAGTGAATCCTGAGCCCATCACGTTCGTTACGTAATCGATCTCGACGCCATTCAGGTATTGCGCGCTGAACATATCCACGAACAGGCGCACTCCTTTTTCATCGAGAATGAAATCGCCCTGACGCGAATTCTCTTCGATATTCAGGCTGTATTGAAATCCCGAGCAGCCGCCGGGCACTACGCGCACGCGCAGACCGGCAGTTTCGGGAAGGCCTTCCTCGCTGGACATGAACTTTTTGATCTCGCCCGCGGCCGGCTCAGTGACGCTTAAGTTCACTGCCGGGGCGCCCGGCGCCGCGATGTTTGCAGGGGTAGTCGTACCTGGATTCGCTGACATATTTTGATTTACTCCGTTCTCTATCTCTAAAAGTTCTATTAAGATCTTTGCACTTAATGCTTTGTACTTTGAAAACCGTACCAAGCACAAAAGACTAAGCACAAAGTACGGTTCGGATTTTACTGGGATTTTTTCAAAACGACAAGCTCGGGTTTCATGGCCTCGATCGAAACTTGACGAGCCACTTCCGCCGCAACTTTACGAAATGCAAGGGCTTGCGGCGACTCAGGATGCCCGATTACTACCGGAATGCCCTTGTCTCCGCCCTCGCGCACCTCAATCCCCATGGGGACTGAGCCGAGGAACGGAACACCGTACTCTCCAGCCAATCTCTCCCCGCCGCCTTCACCGAAAATGTTGTAGCGGGCTCCGGTGTCAGGAGCGATGAAGTAGCTCATGTTTTCGATCACGCCGAGCACGGGAACCGCCACGGTTTCGAACATGCGCAGCGCGCGCCGCACATCGATGAGGGCAACCTCCTGCGGAGTAGTCACCAGCACGGCGCCCTGCACCGGAACCAACTGAGCCAGACTGAGCTGAACATCGCCGGTGCCCGGAGGCATATCAACGATCAGATAGTCGAGCTCGCCCCACTTCACGTCCGACAGGAATTGCTTCACCAGCCCGTGCAGAATCGGGCCGCGGACAATCAGTGGTTTATCTCCCGGCTGCAAGACGGCCATCGAGATCAGTTTTACGCCGTGAGCTTCCACCGGAATCAACTTATTGACATCAATCTCAGGCCGGGCATTGCTCGCGCCCAGCATGATCGGCACATTTGGGCCATAGACGTCGGCATCCATCAACCCGACGCGCGCGCCGTCAAGGGCCAGCGCGACGGCGAGATTTACCGCCACCGTTGATTTGCCCACGCCACCTTTGCCCGAAGAAACAGCAATGATGTTTTTGACTCCGGGCACGGAAACCTTGTCACCAATGCCGCGGCCCTTGGGGACTTCGGCATCCATCGTTACTGTTACAGAACTAACCCCGGGGATAGCTGAGACCAGCTCGCGTGCTGAGGTTTGCATTTCTTCGCGCACCGGGCACGCCGGCGTCGTGAGGACAATGCGGAACGAAACGTCGCCTTGATCGATCTTTAGATCTTTTATGAAGCCCAGCGCGACGATGTCTTTGTGCAAGTCAGGATCCTGAATCTGCCGCAAGGCATCGAGCACCACATTTTCATTTACTAGAGACATGATCGCATTGTACGACAAGCTGGCAGCTTGTCGAGGCGAGGTCGACAGGCTGGTCGCCCGTCAGACCTCACGGAACTTTGTAAATCACCACATTGTCGTAAGTATGCTCAGTATCCTCGAACACTTTGGCAAAATGCTGCTCGTACACCGCTTCGTTAAGGTCCGGGAGTGAATCGTTGTGACGAACACCGTCATCAATTGCGACGTAGGCAATCTTGTTTTCGCGTAACAGGCGTACCAGCTCGGTCACGTCCCCTTCCTGAAACATGCGCCGGTACAAAGTCTCTCGCTCGGGCACGTTATAGCCGGCGGTCCACGCAAACAGCGTATAGCCGAGATAGATCTTTCGGCCTGTAAACAGGATTTGATGGGTCAGCAGCTGGTGCGTCAGAAATATGTCCGAGGGATTGGTATTAGTTGTCAGCCATTGACTGAGACGATCCTTCTGATAAGGCACGGCCAGCATCGGATCGTTGTGCAGCGGAAACAAATCGACTGCGCCGCCGAATACTGTCGACACCGCCAGCACGATTGCCAGAACGATACCTGCGATCTTGTGGCGAGCGATTTGCCATAGAGCGTAAGCCGCATAGACATTTACCAGAGTGGCCCAGATATTCAGTAGCTTATGATTATTGAAAATGTCCGTGCTGAGCTGAAACAAAAAAACAATGACGACCAGGCTGGCCATCGCCAGTAACAGCCTGCGTTGCCAACCGGCCGCAAAGAACGCCGCCACGCCCAACAGAATCCATTTCACGCCAAACGTCCACAGCAGGTACTTAACAATCAGAAACAGCGAAGGGTTCTCGATCGTGTAGCCCAGGTATAGAAAGGGATGGCTGATCACGTTACCTGAGCGAAGCCACAAAACCTGTGGCAGTCCCACCAGGATCGCGGCGCCGATTAGGCTCGCTGTCTGCCAGCGAAACGGCATCAAGACGAGCAGGCAGCCGCAAATCGCCAGCGCCGCGACGTAGGTTGGGCTGTTCCAATATGGCAAGAGGCCGATGATGGCTCCGCAAAAAATCCACGGCGCAAAATCAGAAGCACGCAGCATGGGAGGGCTTGTTTCAACTAGCACGCTCGCTTCTTCAGCAACCGCCGGCGTCGATTCGAGCTCCTCCGTCACCGAGTCGTCGATGTTATCAACCGGCTCCGAAGTGCGGAGCTCTGGCTCAACTTCCTTTTCGATTTTCAAAGTGCGATAGCGATCGGCGATGAAGACCAAAACAACCACCAGCAGTCCGATGCCGCTAATTAAGTGCCGCTGATAAGCGAAAACGTTTGCGGACAAGGCGCCCCACGTCTCGCCGCGAAATGGGTAACCCGAAGCCAGGAACTCCGTGCCGCGAAAAATCGCATTCAGCGCCGCGCGAAAGCCTGACTGCGATTTTAGAAAAGGAAGATATGAGAGTGAGCTGGAAAAAAAGAAGAGGAGCGCCGCGATTCTTCCCACCGCGCGCGAATTGAAAAGCAATTCGCCGAGCATCGTGATTTCCACCAGCAGCGCCAACAGCGACACGACGCTGAGCAGGTTGATACTCCAGACGGGGTTAAGGCCAAGGAACTCGAGGTTCGCAGCCTGAAACCAAAACATAAAATGGTAGCGAATGAACTCGCCCGGAAAGAATGGGTGTTCCGGCGGGAAGTTGTGGCCAAGCGCGAAACTCTGCGTCAGCGACACGTTCGCGCCAAAGTCGGTCCATGCTTTGAACGCGATTTGAAACTGTCCGTCCTTAACGCCCAGCGTGGCAAACATCAACCAGCCCGCAAACACGAGGAATGCACCCAGCCACACGAGGTCCCATCGCGTTGAACCCGGAGGCCTTAGCAGCGCTGGTTCGTCCACGGTTTTTCGCGGATAGCGCCAGGCGATCCACGCGACTGGCACCGTCACGAATAGAAACACCAGATTAGCGGCGATGAGCGGCTGGCTGAATCGATGAAACCCGACAGCGGAGAGGAAGACTATCCAGGAGCTCAGCAACAGACCGACGAGAAAGGACGTCGCGACCCGCTGCTGAAGTGATCTAAAGCAAAAGAATCTTCGGCAGATGCAATCGCCAAAGTAGGTGGCGGCGACCAAGTAGACAATTGCCAGCATTTTGAAAACAGTTCCCTTGCGCCTTCGCGAGAAATTGATCTCGCGCAAGGCGCAAAGCTCGTAAGAAAGGAAAATGTATGAGAACCGGCTGAGAGTATAGCAGCAGCTTTCCGCCTTGTGGCACAGACTTATTCTTTGTTGCCTCTCAGGCGATCACAGACTAAAGTCTGTACCAACGTCACCGATGATCTATCTCGACAATAACGCCACCACTCAAGTTGCGCCGGAAGTTTTTGCAGCGATGCAGCCTTACCTGACTACGCTGTATGGCAATCCCTCATCCGCACACAGTCTCGGGCGAGAGATGCGTCGCGCGGTCGAACAAGCCCGCGCGCAAGTGGCTGAATTGCTGGACGCGCGTAATGCGAATGAGATTGTATTCACCTCATGCGGTTCTGAATCCGACAATTGGGCCATCGGCGGTTTTCTCGAACAGAATCCGACACGCCGGCACATCATCACCACCCGAGTCGAGCACGAGGCCGTGCGCAGTCTGTGCGAGCATCTCGCTGAGATTGGCTGTGAAGTCACCTGGCTCGAAGTCGATCACCAGGGTGAGATTGATCCGGATGATTTGCGAAAGGCCCTACGGCGTGACACCGGCATCGTTTCAATTATGCTGGCCAACAACGAAACCGGTGTGCTGTTTCCAGTTAAAAAGATCGGCGGAATTATCCGCGAACACTCCGACGCTGTATTCCACGTCGACGGCGTCCAGGCCGTTGGCAAAGTTCCGATCAATTTGAGCGAGTGGCATGTCGACATGTTTTCGATTTCCGGTCACAAATTCCACGCGCCGAAAGGGGTGGGGGCTCTCTATGTTCGCGAAGGCATCGAGTTGCCGCCATTCATAATCGGTGGCGGACAGGAACGCGGCCGGCGTTCGGGAACTGAAGCGGTGCCGAACATTGTGGCGCTCGGAGCCGCCGCTCAGTTAGCTAATGATTTCACTGGCCACGAACAGGTCAAATCTCTTCGAGATCGTTTGGAGCAAGGTATCCTCGCAGCCATTTCCGATACCACGGTCAATGGCGCCCAGGATAAGCGCCTCCCTAACACATCAAATATCTCTTTCGAAGGATCGATTGCGCCTGAGATCGTTACCAGACTCGATCAGGTTGGGATTTGTGTCTCCACCGGGTCGGCCTGCCACTCGGATTCCTCTGTTACCTCGCCGGTTCTGGCGGCGATGCACATTCCCAGATCTTCCGCCATGGGCTCAGTTCGCTTTTCACTGGGACGATACAACACGCGCGAAGAAGTTGATCAGACCCTCTCAGCCCTGCCCGGAATCATCGAAAGTGTGAGAAAAACCACGGCTGTGAGCGCAGACTAAATAAGACCTTAGATCGGCCCAAGTTCCCTTCAAAATTCGGATAGATTTGACCCTTCCAACGCGTTAAAATTACGAACCATAACGGCGTTAGGATCGTATAAATAATCAGTAATTTCAGGCCCGAAAAACAGCATCCAAAAAGAGGAAAAATGAGCGCTACCATTCAAGCTACCATTCCTGATCTCCGAACTGAATTAATTGACTGGCGTCAGCGTCTGGAAGTAGCTAAAAGCGCCGCCGACGGCGTTCAGCTGAACAGTTTGTTGCGCGAAGTGCAGACTGCGATCGACGCGTTGACTCGGCCGGAGTCATACGGCGTGTGCCAGGTCTGCCACGATTTGATCGGCCAGCCCACGATGACGGCTGACCCGCTGGCACGAACGTGTGTCAGCTGTTTCACCCCGCACCAATTAAAAGAGCTGGAACAGGATCTCGATCGAGCCTGGTCGATCCAGGGAGGTTCCCTGCCAAAGCAGGATCTGAAATTGAATGGCTGGGAGATTTCATTTCGCTACGAACCGGCAGGTCCGGTCAGTGGTGATTATTGTGACCTGGTGACGACTGAGTCCGGCGATCTCCATTTCCTGATCGGCGATGTTTCCGGAAAAGGCGTCGCGGCGTCATTGTTGATGAGCCGTCTGCACGCAATCTTTCGCAGCCTGATTAGTGCCGGACTTCCTTTGCGCGAACTTGTCGAGCGCGCCAACGCGTTGTTCGCGGAAACGACCATGCGGCCTTACTACGCAACACTCGTTTGCGGAAAGGCGGCCGCGAGTGGCGAAGTCGAAATCTGCAATGCCGGACATCCGGCGCCGTTGCTGCTTAAGAACGGTAATGTCACGGCTATTTCAGCCACCGGATTGCCGCTCGGAATGTTTTGCGAGGCGCAATATTCCTGTGCGCAAGTGATACTGGAGAAAGGCGACCGGCTCGTCCTTTACACCGACGGCCTCTCGGAAGCTCGTGACCGAAGCGACACCGAATACGGAGATGTGAGGTTGCAGTCCGTGCTAAGCGAGTCTAGTGACCTGGGCGCCGCTGACGTAGTTACGAGGCTAATCGATGATGCCCGAGCTTTCGCTGCCGGCGTGCCCATTAGCGACGATCTGACTGTCATGGCAATTGAGATGGTTGGGCATTAAAGCTTCTTTCTCTGCGCAATCTCAGCGATCTCTGCGGCTCTGCGATGAAATTTGTTGCAGAAATCCTCACCGCTGAGACGCAGAGCACGCCGAGGCTGCGCAGAGAAACATGAAACATGCCTGTGCCGCCCGTCACGGTTTTCATCACTGCCAGTGTGATAAGATGTCCCGCTTTTCCTGCCACAGCGCCAATTGAGTTAGAATTGCCGACGCGATGGAAGACCAGAAAACCGAAGAGCGAGATTTGCGCAAGCGCGGCTCTCAGCGCGCCGGAATTCCCAACGCTCGCGACCAGCGCGTCAGCGTCCTGCAAACAGGCGACTACATCGCGGTTTCGCCGCACACGCCGCTGTCCCAGGCTATCGAAGCAATGAAGACCGACGAAGGTGGCTGTGTGATCATTTCGGACGACGGCCGCGTCGCGGGCATTTTTACTGAGCGGGATCTGCTTACCAAGGTGCTGGGTGAGAACGCCAATCTTGAATCACCGATTTCTGAGTGGATGCAATCCAAGGTG
>DATENS010000233.1:0-4369 GCA_035274925.1 Pyrinomonadaceae bacterium
CGCAGTGTCTTACTATGAAAAGACGAAGAATAATCCGGATACTCGTTCACATCAGCCGCTTTGCTCTCGCGGCGCTTTTTCTTTTCACCGCCGGCGCGAAGATCTGGATCCTCAAAGAATTTGTCGGCAAGGTCGCTGAGCTCCTGAGCTCAATGAAGATCAACTACGAACGTTGGCAATGGCCGGCGACGATTGCGGTTATCGTGGCCGAAATCATCATCGCCTTACTGCTGATTGTTCCCCGCACGATGCGTTGGGGCGCAGCCGGCGCAGGATTGTTGTTGATTGGATTCAGCGCCTTCGCGCTTTACTACACCTACGGTCTGCACGGGGAAGCACTGGAGTGCGGCTGCTTTGGAAACATCATCGGCAGCCAGTTGGGCGTGAAGACGGCGCTGCGCAATCTGGCGTTTCTGGTGCCGGCGCTGATTGTCTTCTTCGGCGCGAGAAGGAAGACATCCGCAGATTACGCAGATTACACAGATAAGAAGGCGGTCAGTAGTCAGTAGTCAGTGGTCAGTGGTTTTCGAAAGCTCAAGCTCATCCGTGGTGACGCCCAACCAACTACTGACAACTGACAACTAACTGTCTTATCTGCGTAATCTGTGGATTCCTATCTCCTCCTCATCCGCGCAATCTCATACTGAGTATTAGAAATTCGCTCAGCCGCGTCGGGATGATCCGAAAACAGAGATCCCAGCAAGCCGGAATTCTGCGCTTC
Organism: Pyrinomonadaceae bacterium; assembly: GCA_035274925.1. Taxonomy (GTDB): domain Bacteria; phylum Acidobacteriota; class Blastocatellia; order Pyrinomonadales; family Pyrinomonadaceae; genus UBA11740. The sequence continues at coordinate 722 of DATENS010000233.1, forward strand.
AATTCTCTCCAGCTTCTGAAACATCGTGACCATGCCCTGTGGATCGAAGTTCGCGCGCGCCATCCCGCGCACTCCGATAAAATCTGCCTCGCGTTCTTCATCCCGGCTATGAATCGTCAAAAAACCCTGGGCGACGATTCGCCCCAACGACACGCCCAGGTCACGCCCGAGATCGCCGGCTACTCCGGTCAATTCGCCAAGTGATTTCGCGATGTCGTCGTACTCCTGCGATTTCTTCAGCGTCTTCAAACTGTGACGCGCGACAATGTGGCCCACCTCGTGCGCCAGCACTGAAGCCAGCTCCTGATCGGTGGCGATTTGCAACAGACCAGTGGTGATGTAAACGTGACCGCCCGGGATCGAGAAACCGTTGATCTCGCGGCTTTGAATCACGTGAAATTTGTAAAGCAGTCCGGGACGTAAGCTGGCACGCGCGCATCTCTGGCCCAGGCGTTCGACGCGATCCAAGCCCACGTCCGTCAGGTTGTATCGTTTGGTGACCTGGCGGTGGAGCTGTGTGCCGAGCTTGAGCTCGTCGCGCTCGTTCAACAGGCCGGCGTTCGTGTATCGCGCATTGCGAAACTCAGAGTAGGGGTCGTCCCACTGGATCGAGGTGGTGACGGCTGCGGCGTTTACAGCCGGCATTGTCGTGGTTGCTTTACCGAAGGGCGCCCAAACCAAGGTTGCTGCTAAAAAAATAAGTAATGCAAGGCGGGGGTTTAAACTGCTCATCTCATCGCGTCTCCCATTTGGCTGAAATCCTTTTGCGGCTCGGCCGCAGCACACACTGCGGTAAGCCTTTGGCTTACCGACCGGCCTTCTTACTAAAACTAAAAAGGACTGTGTCACGGGAAAGGCAAGCCTTTCCGCTATGTGCTGCGCCTGAGGCGCATTGGTGCTGCATCATAAGCGAGTACTGGCCCTGCTGAAAAGAAGATTTCTCTCGCTGTTGAGAATCAGCTAACATCGCCGCATGCCGACACTTTCATTCTGGGGAGCCGCGGGTACTGTTACCGGATCGAAATATCTGGTCGAAACCAAAACGGCGCGTGTGCTGGTCGATGCCGGACTCTTTCAGGGAATCCGCGAGCTGCGCGATCGGAACTGGCAGGAACCTCCGTTCGACGTGCATGCGTTGAGCGCCATACTCATCACCCATGCGCACATCGATCACACCGGCTACCTGCCACGGATTGTGCGACACGGTTATCGCGGACCGGTCTATTGCTCGCGCGGCACGGCGGACTTGTTGAAGATCCTGCTGCCTGATTCGGCCCGGTTGCAGGAAGAGGAAGCCGACTATCGTAATCGTCATAAAATCACCCGGCACTTGCCGGCGCTCCCCCTGTACACGGAAGAGGACGCGAGAGAAACACTGAAACTGATTCAGACCGTTGACAGCAGCGGACAACCTGCAACTGTCGCTAAGGGGGTCTCCGCAGAGTTTCGCGTGGCCGGTCACATTCTCGGCTCGAATCACGTGTTAGTCCGCTTGGAAGAATCAGGCACGCGCGTGCTTTTTTCAGGCGACCTCGGCAAGTACGACCAGCCAATTATTCGCGATCCCGAGCCGCCTCCGGCTTGCGATTACCTGCTGATCGAATCGACGTACGGCGATCGACTGCATGACATCGAACACCCCAAGGACGCACTCGAACGAATAATCAAGAACGCGGCCGCCCACAATAGCGTGGTGTTAATTCCCGCCTTTGCCGTCGGGCGCGCGCAGGAAATAGTTTATTTAATTCGCGAGTTGGAAGACGAAAATAAGATCCCGGTCATTCCCGTCATTGTTGACTCTCCGATGGCCGCGGCCGCAACCCAGGCATATTCGGCGCGCAAAGAAGAACACGACGACGACTATGCGCTTGCGCTGAAACGATCACCGACGCCATTGCGCACGCATTCGATGACGACCTCGACGTCTCGTGAAGAGTCCAAGAAATTGAACTCAGCCAAGGGAGCGCGCGTGATTATCAGCGCTTCGGGAATGATGAATGGCGGGCGAGTGCTGCATCACGCGCTGCGAGTACTGCCCGACGAGACTGCCACGGTGGTGTTTGTGGGGTATCAGTCCGGCGGGACTCTGGGGCGCCGCGTGTCGGACGGCGAAAAACAGGTGAAGGTTCTGGGCCAATGGATTCCGGTCCGCTCCCGCATTGAAAAGATTGGCGGGTTTTCCGCGCATGCGGATTGGAAAGAAGTGATTCGCTGGCTCGAGGGATTGCCCGCGCCGCCCAAGCGGGTGTTCGTTACTCATGGTGAACACGATTCAGCCGCAGCCATGGCCCATCGCATTCAGGAAAGATTCGGGTGGCAGATCGAGGTTCCGCAATACGGCGAGCGGTTCACGCTTGAATAATCAGCGACGCCCGGCTAATCCAACACTCGAAAATCAGTGATGCCTTAATTTTTGTTTGCGCCTTTTGTACTTCTTCGCGGCTTTGCGTGAAATCGATCCTGCGACATTGTTCACGCAAAGGCGCAAAGCGAGACCTAAGGCGCAAAACTCCAAATACACAGCCCGGGTAATTCCAAACTAAAGACAGTGACCAGAGAGTTATTTGTACTCTTAACTTTGCTATTAGCTACGTCGTGGCCGTCACACGCGCGCTTGGATCAGGAGTGCAAAAAGCCGGTCTTTCGCCCCGGCGTTGAACTCGCAGCCGGTTCCGAACCGGGTTCAGTGTTGTCGGCAGACGTGAATAGCGACGGCGCGGCTGACCTGGTCGTTACGAACAGCGGGTCAAACAACATTTCGGTTTTTCTCGGTGATGGAAAAGGGAAGTTCGACACTGGTAGAAAATACAACGCCGGTGGTAGTCCGCGCGGCGTGATAGCCCAAGATCTGAACAGCGATGGGCGCGTGGACCTGGCGTTGGCCAACTTTGATGCCGATAACGTCGCGGTGATGCTCGGCGACGGATCCGGCCGCTTTTCAGAGAGGAAAGTGATCAGTGTGGGGAACGGCCCGGTGGCGCTGGTGGCGGGCGATTTCGATAACGACGGAAAGTTTGACCTGGCCGTCGCCAACAATAAATCAAACGATGTATCGATCCTCATTGGCGACGGAGAAGGGAACTTCAACGGTGCAGTGCGGTTACCGGTTGGCGCACAACCATTCGCGATCCTCGGCGACGATGTGAATCAGGACGGACGTCTCGACCTGATCACCGCGAACTCAGCATCCGGCGATGTGTCGCTTCTTGCGAATGAAGGCCGTGGACTTTTTTCTGCGGCAGTGAATTACGCGGCGGGCAAGACTCCAGTGGCGCTCGCAGTTTTGAATTCCGGCAACCAGCGCGATTTGGCAGTCACTACCAGTGGAACGAGCGGCTTGGCCCTTCTGCGATCTGTCGCCGGCGGTTTCGCGAGCGGGCGAAACTTTCTCGCACCGGTTGCGCCGCTCTTCGGTGCTGGCGGCGACCTGAACCACGATGGCCGCATGGATGTAGCAATCATTGATGGATTAACCAATGTGGTCACGATCATGATCGCGAACAGAAAAGGCGAGCTCGTTCCGGGAAAGCCGGTGAAACTGACGGGTGAACAAACGATATGCAACTTTGTGACGATCGGAGACTTTAACGGAGATCGACGGCGCGATCTCGCGGTTACTAACAGCGGCCGAGTAACAATCATGCCTGG
>DATENS010000234.1:0-4723 GCA_035274925.1 Pyrinomonadaceae bacterium
GTATTTGAACAAACCTGATTTGACCGCGGAAAAATTTATTAACAATTCGTTATCCCTGATCGAAGGAGAGCGATGGTACAGAACCGGCGACCTCGTTCGTTATGGCGCGCATGGAGTTCTTGAATATGTTGGCCGTGCCGATGATCAAGTGAAGATTCGAGGTTTCCGCGTTGAGCTTGGAGAAATTCAGAGACAACTCGAACAGCTTGATGAAGTTAAAACCGCGATTGTATTGGCGCGTGAACGTAGTTCTTCAGATAGATACCTGGCTGCCTATGTCGAACGAAAGCAGCAAACAACAGAGGCTGACAGGGCTCTTTCAGACCAGACGTGGGCGGACGGATTACAGCGCGCACTACGTACTATTCTGCCGGGTTACATGATCCCGGCGTCGATCAGCGTACTGGACGAAATGCCCCTGACCCCAAATGGGAAAATAGATAAAAAGGCATTGCTGGCGTTACCTGAGGTTATATCGCGGCACGAGTGTGTCGCTCCGCGGACAAGCACCGAAATCAGGGTGGTAAATCTGTGGGCGGACCTTCTTGGTGTTGACCGTAAACAAGTCGGCACCACCACCAGCTTGTTTGATCTGGGCGGACATTCTTTGCTGCTGGTCAGACTAGCCAACGATATCCGCATGAAACTCGGTGTGACTCTTTCTGTTCGCGCGCTTTTTGAGGTCATCAATCTTAGAGATCTCGCCGGCAGAATCGATACCGAGATAAAGCTGCAACACATCGAAGAGAAGATGAATGGTTTGGCTATAGTGAGCGAAGGGTTCTTGTGATGACTACCATCTGCGATCCTGGAGTTCAGAGTTAAGAACTAAATAGATGGGGGGAGGACCCAATGAGCAATTTGATCAACAAACTGACGGACGCGATCCGGTTCCATGCGGAAGTAGTGAGGCAGGATCTTGGCTGGACCATGCGCTCGCTGCGCCGTTCAGCCGGCTTTACGATCACTGCCATCATCGTGGCCGCCATGGGCATCGGCGCCACTACTGCTGCCTTTACGCTGCTGGACCACGTGTTGCTGCGACCGCTGCCCTTCACCCATCCCGAACAACTGGCAATGGTCTATCAGACGCAGATGTCAAAGGGTTACTCGCGCATCGTTACCTCGCCGGCGAATTTTCGGGACTGGCAGTCAATGGGCAAGAGCTTCGAATCCATGGGCGGCTATAGCAGCATCTCGGTAAACCTCTCGGGCAAGGGTGAGCCGCAGCGACTGAACGGCGCGGCAATCACCTCCGATGTCCTCAACGTTCTCGAAGTGAAGCCCGCGATTGGACGCGGCTTCAATGCTGATGACGACCGCGAAGGAGCGCCCGATGTAGTGCTGCTGAGTGACAGTCTTGCGAGCGCTATGTATGGCAGTGCAGCGGCGGCACTCAACAGTACTATCCGCCTGGATAACCAGCCGCACACTATTATCGGTGTTATGCCTGCCGGGTTCGCATTTCCCTCGCGCGAGATGCAACTGTGGACACCCCTTCGGTTTCCCGCCAGCGTTTTCACGGATCCCGAGGACCGGGCCAATCTTTACGTGAGCGTCGTCGCCCGGCTCCGTCAAGGGGTTTCAGTTGACCAGGCGCGAGCGGAAATGAATCTTGTCGGTCAGCAACTCGAGCGCGCCTATGCAAAAGAAAACGCCGGCGTAGGTGTCACAGTGGTGGGAATGCACGACGTGCTTTCACCACAATCGCAGATGCTGGTGGTCGCAGTCTTCGGCGCAGCTTTTTGCGTTATTTTGATCGCGTGCGCCAACCTGGCTAATCTGCTGTTCGCGCGTTTCATGGTGCGGAAGCGAGAGATCGCGGTCCGGATCGCCCTCGGGGCCGTACGCGAGCGAATCCTCCGTCAATTGCTTACGGAGAACCTCGTTCTGGCAATCGCCGGCGGCGCGCTCGGTTTGCTTTTGGGGGCGATTGCGACGCCGTCGCTGGCGCGCCTCGTTCCGGACGCGTTACCCATTAGCGGCGTCCCGCAGATGAATCTGCGCGTCTTTGCGTTCACCGTAGCGCTTACCATTGTGACGTGCGTCGCATTTGGCATGGCCCCGGCGCTTCGTGCCTCCCGTCAAGTTGATCTGGATACGTTGCGAGGCAGATCGGCAGTTGCGGGCCGGTCTGACCGGATACGTACGATGCTGGTGCTCGCGGAGGTCGTCTGTACGATCATACTGCTGGTCGGATCGGCACTGCTCGTAAAGGCGCTATGGCGCGTCCAGTCCGTAGATCCGGGATTTCGTGCTGACAACGTGTTGACCTTGCGGACGACGCTCCCGTTACCAAAATACAACGATGAGGCCTCGCGAACGCGGTTCTATTCCCAGGTGCTCACAAAAACGCGGGCGCTGCCGGGAGTTACTTCCGCTTCATATATCAGCTTTCTCCCCATGGTATTCCGTGGGGGCATCTTCCCGGTGACTGTGCCAGGAACCGCCATAGATGAGACGGCCTCAGTTCAAGCGACCATCCGTTTCGTGACGACCGATTTTTTCACCACACTTGGCATTCCGTTGCGCGGCGGTCGGGACATAAACGATCGGGATACCTTCAAGGCACCGTTCGTCGCGGTGATAAGCGAGTCGCTGGCCCACCGCCTCTGGCCCGGACAGGATCCGCTAGGGCACAAGTTGAATGTGGCCTTTTTTGATCGGACGGTTGTGGGAGTAGTGAGCGACATTTCGACGCGCGGTCTCGAACGTACCAGCGAGCCGCAGATTTACCTGTCCTCACAGCAGGTGCAGGACGGTTTTCTGCCGGCTTTTGCGCCGAAGGACCTCGTAGTTCGCGCATCAGGCAATCCGGTGAACCTTGCTCCCTCGCTACGCAACATTATTCATGAAGTGGACCCGGAGCAGTCGATTTCGGATGTTCGGCTGCTTCAAGACATCGTTCTGTTGGAAACCGACTCCCGGCGTAGCCAATTACGCGTCCTCGGCGCATTTACGATAATCGCGTTTCTGTTGGCCGGGGTGGGCATTTACGGACTGCTGTCTTTTGCTGTCTCGACACGTATACAGGAGGTTGGCGTTAGACTCGCGCTCGGTGCAACACCAAGGAACATCCTGAACATGTTCCTGCGCCGAGGGTTGATACTCGGTGTGCTGGGCCTGGCGATCGGGTTGCCACTTGCATACCTGGCGGCGCGCGCGATAGCTGTGCTGTTGTTCAATGTCGAGCCGGATGATCTACTGATCTATGCGGGTACCTCTTTACTGGTGCTCCTGATGATTCTGGTCGGTAGTTTCGTCCCTGCCCTACGCGCCGCGCGCGTTAGCCCGACGATTAGCATTCGGGAATGATTTGGCATATCCGCATTTTCTGCTCAACCACTGTTTCTTCCAATTTCAGATGTCCGTGTCGTCCCCAGGGCAGGGCATTAACGCCTTCAACCGCTTGCCGCAAATCCGATCGGCGGCTTCCCAGACGACGATCACGAGTCTTTAACAACTCTGTCTGCGTCACCTAACCCGACCGTAGGCACTTCCCACCTCTTGATAAACGCGGCGCTCGATTCCCGACCAGATGAGCGGGAACCGAGCGGCGGAGCGGCCGCGGTTATTGTCTCGATTACCGGATAAATAGGACATTATTCGCTATCTTTTAGGCGTTCAAATGTCCTATTTAACTTGAAACTGCTGAATACTCGGACATAATGTCCTATTTATCCGGGGAAGGCCTGAATTAATGCGGCAGTCCACCGTCGCAAAACCACCCTTCGTAAATCCTTCTACACTAGGCATAGATCTCTCCTCTCGAACGCGATTCTGCAAGCTACTTGCAGTCTGGACACTCGTATGTGTCAAAGGTGAGGATTTCATTTCGCGTCTAAGAGAGCTGGTGAATGCGTGATAGTAAAACTGATCCAGGAGGGTGGCTGCGTTCCGACCCATACCTGGACCAGTTTGTTTTTCCAGTTTTTTACAAACTTGCCAACTACAGACCCAATGCAGCCCTTGTTTGTGGACCAACTATGCCATCGGGAGTTAAACCACTTCGCGCCTGGAAACTGATCACTGCCGTGTGAGTGGCTGGCCCAAAGATACCGTCAAGCGTCAGGTTCTCGCCGCGAGCGTTCAGAGCTTCCTGTAATCTCCTGACTTGCTGCCCGCGATCGCCAATGCTTAACGACGGTTCTGGTAAGGTCCCGGAACTGCCGATGAATGCCCCCGCCTCGTGCAACTGTCGGATTTTCTGATCGCTTAACTCAAAGTGCATCGAGTCTTCGACCGGAAACCCTGCGCCCCAATACCATCCATGCTGGTTGAAAATTGGCGCAATAAGTGCCAATCCTCGTTGCGTCGTCCTGGCGTCATCCCCTCGTTCATCGAGAATTCCATTCAAAGTGAGATCGATCGCCGTGCCCCATGAGTGGTTACTAATGGACGAGGCAGAGCCGCGGACCAATCGCGCGCAAAGCATGCCGGCGGTGCCCAGGACTGCAAAGACTGCGGGCTGTGTTTGTTGAATGTCTGCAACCACTTCTCTCAAAGAGTCAATAGCGGGAGCCAGGCCGGTTACTCGAAGCGGGCCTATGTCGGCAGTTCTCAACAAACTTCTTAGCGTGGGATTAGTTATTGGCCGGCAGTCTCGCGCAAAGGTTCCTCGGGGAAGACCCAGGAGAGATTTCATGGTTATCTGTCGCGCCGCATTTAGGTTGGGATTAATGTCTGGAGGAATGGGTATCAGATCAGTGAGTGCCATTTGTTG
>DATENS010000235.1:0-3167 GCA_035274925.1 Pyrinomonadaceae bacterium
CGATAGCACTGACACCGCGCTTTGGGATCCTTCCGACGAAACCACTCCGATCATGTCGCGATTGACTAGCGCCGATACAGGCCTGACTGCAAACCTTGTATGTTGTGGTCACTCCTTTCTCTCAGACGGCAAGTTGTTGGCTGTCGGAATCGTATTTCGTTCTGTATTAGTTTGCGAAATTCATGCTTGCATAACATCCGCGGCGACTTCGAATCATGACGCGCTGCGTTGCACCGGATGCCACAACCTGAATCTTCAACCGATGCCACTGGCCGTTAGGTGCAAAGTTGTTTGCCGGAACCCCGAAAGCCAAGGTCAATGACCGTCCCAGTTAGACTCCACTCCGCCATTTACGGTGACGCCTTCAACCACACGTCCCGATGTAGCGTAGAACAGATCTGGTGGAACCGTTATGACTAACAAAAAGAAGAGCTCTTGATAATGTCTGAACCCAAACGCTGAAGTTTTCCCGCCAGGTCATGGGCGAGGTGCCGTTGTAGTGCGATTCGGGTCTCAGGATTGGCGTAAAGATAACGTTCCAGCGTCCCGACCTCCCATCGCACCGCGCGAACTGGTCCCACCGTGACCGCTTCGACATCGGCCGCGGCACCGCTCAGGAAAAGCGCGGAGCCCACGATGTCTCCAGGTCCGAGCTCACCGAGAACTTCTCCGGCGCTAGTCACCTGCACCTTCCCACTGACAACAAGTGAAATGGCGTCGAGCGACTTGGCACCATGGGCCTAGTGGGTTGCTTAAAGGAGCTGATGGTCGGCATCGTCGATTCCATTGCGAACTAAGACGTGATCACCGCGACTTTCATGATCGGCGCAACAATAACTGGCGCCGTTTTGATAGACGCTGGTAAGGACGATCATCCTCGGATTGAAAGCTTGGAAAGAGCGAGCCCGTTGAGGCTCGTTCCTTTTTGTCACAAAATCAAGACTGAGCGGTTGCCGTGCGCGCCGTTGATATCGATTTGCGATTAGGCTTCGAATCCAGACAAAGGAGCGTTTCCGTGCATGAAACTTTGGTGCGTAATTCGAAATTGTTCACTGATAATACTTGTGCTTCTGGCTTCTGGTTGTAATCGAAACTCCGATTCCTCATCGTCAAAGAACTCTTCGAGCTCAGGCACAGCCCCAGATCAAGCGTTAATAATCCGGGCGAGTAACTCTCCAACTGATGGCGACAGCCGAGAGCCTGAGCTGAACGCGACTCCTGACGGTCGCATCATCCTGAGCTGGGTAGAAAAGAGCGGGGACAAAGCTGCACCAACAGAAGAATCTGTCGTCATCTGCTTTGCTTCTTTAGTCGGAACTTGCGGCGCTTAATACACGAGGTCCAATGGAGTTGGAATTCACCGTCAGCACCAACCTGTCAGAATTCCCAGTAGTCTAGGCAAGCGCTCTGTTCTATATTCGAGGATCAAGACCGTCTTCAAATGATGGAGGAAACCCGTATGGAGCGCTTACTTTGGTCGTGGGTCGGCATTCTTGGCCGAGTACTCTTTGGCTGGCTTGTGGTGATTTATTTCCTCTTAATGCCGTGCAGCTCAGTGGCACAAGTTGCCACCACCGCCAACGAGGAATACCGTACGCGCGCTCAGCGTGCGAAGGCTGCATCGGAGATGGCTCCCCCGAATCGGGGAGCTGTCGAAAAGACCAGCGAGATGGTTAAATCTCTGGATTTACACGCCGGTGACACAATCGCCGACGTGGGGACCGGTGTCGGCCATCTTTTGCCCTATCTCGAAAGCGAGATCGGCAGCAGCGGTACGATCTTCGCCGTCGACATTTATCCGGAATTCATTGCCAAGACACGCGAACGCATTACCGCCGCTGGCTGGCGGAACGTTCATACAGTGCTCGGAACGCAGCGCAACCCAAAGCTCCCCGCAAACCGGCTCGACGCGGCAATTCTCCTGGACACGTATCATCACCTCAACTACCCGGTGGCGACAATGCGGGGCGTGCATCGGGCGCTCAAGTCCGGCGGACGGCTCTTTGTCATAGACTACTATCGCTCCCGCCCACACCCGGCTGCCAGCCCCGAGCAGCTTCGCCGTCATATCCGTCTCGACCGTGACGACGTCGTGAAAGAGGTGGAGGCCGAAGGATTTCACCTTTCGAAGATGTTCGACCACATGCCTTTTATGTACGTTTTGGTATTCGAAAAGCGATGAGTGCAGATCCGTGCCGCTCAAGAATCCAATGATGGTGGTAACGTTCTCGGAAGTCGATGAGCGCTGCTCGTAGCGCGCCTGCCGAATAGGGAAAGTTGTTCCGTCACTCGGCCAACGGCAAGAACTCATTTTACGAACTCGATCTGGGCAATGGGCGGAAGGTCTTCACCTTCGTGATTTGGGTGATTTCATCGTAACCTCTACATAAACGTCCTGTTGAGAGGTCAGGTACTTGCCTGACCTCTTCCTCTTAGCGGATTGTCTCGGCCCCAAAAATCAAAAGTCGTTTACTAACAACTGCCATCTATTGCACATAACGCGGCTCGCCAGGCTCGGTACCCCCGATTGGTCCAAAACGAACAGCATGTAAATTCCAGGCACGGCTTGACCCGGTAATTTCGGCTCTCCTTGTTGAGCCGCACCTTTCTGCTTAAATGCAAGCTTTACGTATCGGTCACCCGTGGTCAGACTGTGAGTGTTATGGTCACTCCGGAGCAGCACCACTGATGAAATCTGGTCAGGATTGCCTGCTACAGTGAATCGAAATGGCCGCCGTAAGAGGTGTCCTCGGGTGATTTCAGAATGAGAGGTCGAGTAGCTCGGCTGCCATCCGACTTGAAGAGATAAGGTGGAGAGAAAAGTTGTCCGACTGGCACGCCCTGATACGAGACGAAGTTTCTTAGCGAACTCACGCAGATTGCGTTGGGCTTCATCCTAATGGGAAGCAGTCTGGCGCTGCTGTCGATTACGCGAACCCCCGCTCTGGTCCCAAGGTATGGTTGCGTTGGTGGCATTTGCATGGCCATTTTGACGCCGAATCTCCTGGCGCTGATCTCAAGGCGCGGAGGCCAGCGGGCGGGTGCGGCGCTAGGCGCACAAACTGCAGCCAACAGTCTTGGGCAGACGGGCGGACCGCTCTTGGGAAGTGTGCTTTTCACTTGGTGGGCGGCAGCGCCGTACCTGGTGGCCGGGGCAATGCTAGTCG
>DATENS010000236.1:0-5868 GCA_035274925.1 Pyrinomonadaceae bacterium
GAGCAGCACATCGATGCCAATTTACCGAAGGTCTATGTCGATCGTGAGGCGATCGCGCGCGCGCTGGTCAATTTAGTCAACAATGCTTTGAAATACTCGGCGGACGACAAGTTTCTGGGCGTAAACCTTTATGGCGTCAACGGCGAGGTTAAGCTCGAAGTGGCGGACCGCGGCATCGGCATCACGCGGCGCGAGCAGTCAAAGATTTTCGAGAAGTTCTATCGCACCGGCGATCCTCTCGTGCACAACACCAAGGGAAGCGGCCTGGGTCTTTCACTGGTGCGTCACATTACTGAAGCGCACGGCGGAGATATTGCCGTGGAAAGCACACCGGGAAAAGGCAGTAAGTTCATTCTGTCTTTGCCGCTGGCGTCAAACAAAAGGATGTCAGAAGTTCACGCATAAACTGCGGAACTCGCCTGATACGCGCGGCGGTCCAACTTCCGGATTCGCTGCTGAGGGGCCAATCTCATTATGAAAACCACACTGAAATTCTCTGAGCCATCGAACGGAGGTCCGGGCATTCATCGTTCTGACCCGCCGAACATCGCTCCGAACGGAAAGAAGATGCGCATTCTGATCGTCGAAGACGAGCCGGCCATGGTGGCCGGACTGCGAGACAATTTTGAGTACGAGGGCTATGACGTGATCAGCGCCGCCGACGGCGCCGAAGGTCTCGATCGCGCGCTGGCGGACAATCCGGATTTGGTAGTGCTGGATGTGATGATGCCGCGCATGAGCGGGCTCGATGTCTGCAAACAACTGAAGACCAAAAAGCCCGGGCTGCCGATCATCATGCTCACCGCGCGCGGGCAGGAAATCGACAAGGTCGTGGGTCTCGAGTTGGGCGCCGACGACTACGTCACCAAGCCGTTTTCGATTCGCGAACTGATGGCCCGGGTCAAAGCAGTGCTGCGTCGAGTTGCCCCGCAGGCCCCGGTCGAGGTTTACCGTTTCAGCGATGTCGAAGTAAATGTGCGCAGCAATGAAGTGCTTCGAGGTGGCTCGCGTATCGAACTCTCTTCAAAAGAGTTTGCACTACTAGCCTATTTCATCGCACATCCGGCTGAGACGCTCAGCCGCGATCGGCTGTTGGATGCGGTGTGGGGTTACGAGAACTATCCGAACACCCGCACCGTGGATACGCACATCGTTCACCTCAGGCAGAAGTTGGAGCCCAATCCTGAGGAGCCGCGTTTCATCCTCACTGTTCACGGCAGTGGGTACAAGTTTGTAGGTTAAGAACTCTTTCCACGCGGAGCTTTCAATGAGCCAAATACTCCATCGAGGTTTAGGCGCACAACCAGCGCTCGACGTCCAGGTAATTCCGCAACGATCAAAGCCAGCACGGCCACGGCGGCAGGATTTGGAAGTAAAGCTGGCTGAGCTGCAGCAGGACTACGCCGAACTGCACACTGCGATCTTCGAGGCTGCACAGGTCCACCGCCGGCTGTGTGCGCCGCGGCTGATTCGCTACTGTGATATTGAAATAGCGAGTGAGATTTTCGCGGTGCGCCAGTTGCCGGGTGATTTCTTTACGATTGAAGACACTGATACAGAAGTGGTCCTGGCGCTGGGTGATATTTGCGGCAAAGGCCTGGCCGCCGGAATGTGGACGACACACATGGTTGGGCTGGTGCGCGCGCATACCGATCCAGGGTCTGAACCTGAAGAGATCATGGCCGCCGTTAATCGCGACGTATGCCGTACCGCTGTGATACCGCCGCTAGCCAGCCTGTTTCTGGCGAAACTTAATCCGTTGACTGGCGTGCTGACTTACTGCAGCGCCGGACATCCACCTGCATTCCTGTTGCGCGCGAATGGAAAACTGGAACCGCTTTCGGACGGCGGAATGTTGTTGGGCGTGTTGCCGGACGCAGTGTACGCGCGGGGACGCTGTGAGTTGAGGGCCGGCGACATGCTGGTGATTTACTCGGACGGTATTACTGAGTCGATGAATAAAGACGGAGAAGAGTTTGGCTACGCGCGTCTTGAAGAACAACTTCGTCGTGCCCAGTCCGGGTCCGCAGACGCAGCCCTGTTTTCAATGCTCGGAGCGGTCCAGGACTTCGCGGCTGCGCGGCCACTGCTGGACGACATGACACTTGCGGTTATTCGCCGCGACTGAGCTTACTTCTTCAACAACTTATTCTTATCCAGCCACGCGATTACTGTCTGATTGAACTCTTTCGGCTTCTCCATCATGACAAAGTGTCCCACGCCTTCCCACATGTAAAACTCCATGCCCGGGGCAATCCCGCGGAATGACTCTTCGACGTTGGGCGGATAAAACGGATTCTTAGCCATGATGGCGAGGACCGGGACCGAGATCTTGTCTTCCCCCCAGATAGAAGGATCGGCCATGCCTTCGAAGGCGCTCACCAGCACGTTCTGAGGTGTGCCCAGACTCGTTGCGATCAGGTGTTGCTTTGTATCCGCCGTAAGACTTGGCCCCATCATTCCTGCGAACATCTGGTTGATCAGTTCGCGATAGTTTGGCCCGCGGAAGCCCGCGATCAACTGATCCAGCATGGCCTTGTTTCCGAACGGCCGCAGCGAGCCGTCAGCAATCACAATTCCCAGAGTCTTCTGCGGGTACTTGCGATAAAACTGACGCGCGACTGGCGTGCCCATGCTATGTCCGACCAGCACCGCGCGCTGCACTTTCGCATCACGCATAACGGCATCCACCGCGCGGGCAAAGAACTCCATACTGTAGGTCGCCTGCGGCTTGTCGCTCTGCCCGTGCCCCGGTAAGTCGATCACAATTACCCGACTTCGCTTTGACAGGTCCGCGATGTTGTCACGCCAGTTTTCGACATTCATTGTCCAGCCATGAATCAGCACCAGCGCCTCGCTGCCCTTGCCGTAGTTCACATAATGAACGCGGGACCCGTCCAGGGTGGCGAACTTTGACTCGGCCTTTGGAATTTTTTCGGCTTCGGATGGGGCGGCAAAGCCGCTCGAAGCCGTTAACGCACACGTCATCAGTGCGAGCGCGATCAGGATGAGGGCTTTTGAAGGTCTCTTGAAAGAATAATTCATCATGGCAATCCTCCATCCGAAGAATAATGGTTTCAGTCAACAGCTGCCAAATGCTGCCCTCTCCCTTTGGGAGAGGGTTGGGTGAGGGCTTGGCGGCAGGCCAAACTTTTTAAGGAACATCGCGAGAGATGAATCCCGATTGTCGGGATTCATCTCTCGCAAGCTGGTTCAAAACGAATGGTACGCGCCAGGCCCTCATCCCCGGCCCTTCTCCCAAAGGGAGAAGGGAGATAAGTGCTTGCCAGGTTACCTTGATAGCGAAGCAATTATTGCCCTATTTACCTTCCAGAATTAGACGACGGCGAGCGTGATCGAAAATCACTGTGTCGAATTGGCGGAGGATGTAGTTGCTGATTTGTCCGGCGGAAAGAGGGTTCGCCCCGTCGCCCTTGGTCGCGAGCGAAAGGTGGACCACGGGACGGTCAATTACCGCGCGGCCCAGGCGGATGCTGCTGGCGCGCCCGATCCGGATTTTGCTGGTCCCACCGATGCCCAGCATTTTTGCTTCAGTGGTTTCTTGTTGTGAATTGAGCAGCCGGTGCTTTTTCACAAAAGGACTGTTGAAAAAAATGCCGGAGTCTGCGCCGCTATCAATCCCAAGCCAGGTCCTAATCGGAGACAGCCCGGGAAAAACCACCGTCGCCGGAACGGAAGGGTAATTGTCAATCATCCTGATCGTCAGAATGCTGCCGCTGCCACGATAACGATAGCCGCGTGGTGCGTGAAGTTCCATGACCTTCCCGACGTAATCGATCTTAACTACGAAACGGCTAATGAAATCATAGCCGAGGATACCCGCAATGGGCTCGCCGGGAATCGGAGAGGGGAAGTCAAGATCGAGCGCTCCGACTTCTTTTATCTGGAAGCTTGTGCCCGGCAACTCGAACCTGACATTGCGAGCAAAAGCAATATCGGCGTCGCCTTCTCCGACGCCGGTTACCTTCGATTCTCCGTACAGTTTTAGGTTCAGCGCTTTTGCTAGCCTGGTTGTAATCGCGGTCTGTTCGAATCCACTGTCGAGCCCAAACAACTGCGGGTGAGAGTTGTTGACGCGGACACGCAAAAACATGTGCCCTTTGTCGCTAAACTCAATTGGAATTGACTGGGCACTGGCGCTATTTGAAGGATCGACAGAATTAGCGTGCGCCAGCGCGACTGATTGCAAGGGGCCGGAAGAACTAAGCAGGAGAAAGACAAAGGACAGCCTCAGCCTTTCGAATAAAGGTTTCGTGAAGTTTTTCATGGCACCGTCGCGGCGATTGGAGTGGTACTCGGTCGATTGGACAACATCCGAATGCAGTTTGTTCCGAGGCAGGGGGCTAGAGTCTACTTTTTCAATCCCTTCATGATCTCAATATGGGTGTTGAGAATGGCCGTGGTTTGCTCAGGGTTTGGTTCCAACGACCAGTCACCCTCATCGTATGTGCCCCCGAGAACGATTCCATCGGTTCGCGGGAACATGTAACCAGGTCCGAGATAGCAATAATCAATCTCAGGTTGGGGCAAAAGGACTTCGAGCTGGCCCCGCACCGGCTCGAGCGTTTCATCGGCGAACAAAGCACGCGCGCCAAGTCCGGTGCAGTTGAATACGACCGGCTCAGGCAGGCGCTTAAGCTCCTCAATGCCCCGAAATTCTTTGACTACTATTTTCCCGCCTGCGACATAGAAGTCGCGCAGCAGCGTATTGAGATAAATCGACGGCTCGATCACCATCGTGCTGTATTGCCGCACGTATCGGAAACCAAAATAGTGCTCCGCATCGTTCACGTGGACTTCAGACTGCGGATAGAGATCGTTTCCTCCCGGCAGCTTTCGTGTGACTGGTCCTTCGCTCTCATGAAGCTCGTAAGTTTCCATCCAGCGCACGCCGTACTCGGGACCGGCGAGGGTTTGAAAAGCTCGATGTGAAATGAGGCATGCCTGTCGAAATTGGGCGTTGAACTTTTCGCTGGTCAATCCATACTCGAAGGCGGACGTCGGCTTCCAGAAACCACCGGCGATGTTTGAAGTGGTGTCCGGCGGAATGTTCTTGGCATAGATGGTCACGGCGGCGGGACTGTGACGCCGTTGCAGCAGGCGCGCCGTCGAGAGTCCATTGACGCCGCAACCGAGAACGGCAAAACGCGGCGCGCTTTGCTGAGAGCGTGTTCGTCTTTTTGTTATGGGAGGCGCGGCGCCGGGTTCCGAGAGAATATCGACCGCGAGCGAAGCCGTGCCCCACGAAAGAGTGATGCCGGCGCCCCCGTGGCCATAATTGTGAATGAAAAGCTTTTCCCCGATCCGCTCCGCTTCCAGCCGGAATCCTTCGGGGCGGTAGGGCCGGAGACCCACCAATTCCCGGATTACTCGATCGCGCGAAACTTTCACTGGCGCAAATTTGCGTTGAGGACTGACGGCGAGGGCGCGCGAGCGCGCCGCGATCAAGAGCGCGCTGGTCGCTGCGGCTCCGCGGATAAAATCGCGTCGATTGAAATTGACAGCCATTCCCGCCACAGATTACGCAGATTCCTTCGATAAGGAAACTGAAAAAAACGCGGCTTAATCTTTTCTGCGTTCCAGTTTCTTGACACGCTCGATCAGACGTTCGGCATCGATCTTCCTGGCCATCGATGCGAACGAACTCCTGGGACCACGCCAACGCATATCTTCAACACTCTTGAGAAGCGATCCGGTCGTGGGAGAGAACAGCGGCGCGTCAGTTCGCAGAGTGGCCAATTCCTTGAAGAGCAGCGCCAGGGCGCGATTTTCCTCGGTAAGAACTCCGGCAGGGAATTGTTCGGTGTGACCGTGCCGATTGATCAGAGACGCGGCAGTCTTTGCGCC
>DATENS010000237.1:0-10997 GCA_035274925.1 Pyrinomonadaceae bacterium
ACTCGAATTAATCTCACACCGCGCAAACACCCAAAGAAGAAGTTTCCTTTGAACTGGGGAAAGATCGATCCGCGATAGAAGGCTCCGCTCGCGGGCGCGCAAGCCGGAGTATATTCGAGCAGTGGCGATTCCATTCCTGCCTGGGTGGCGCGATGATGAATCACGGGCCAGCCGTAGTTCTTGCCGCGCTCAATGATGTTGACTTCGTCGCCCCCGCCCGGACCGTCGAACCCACTCGGGCCGTGCTCAGTTTCAAACAAGAGGTTCGTACCTGGCTGAAAATCGATTCCCTGCGCATTGCGGCTGCCGTACGCCCAAATCTCCGGACGCGCGTTGGCGCGGCCCACGAACGGATTGTCATTGGGAACGGTGCCGTCATCATTTAGCCGTAGAACTTTTCCGGCCAGTGAATTCAGTTGCTGCGCCAGTTCGCGATCAGTCGCGTCGCCGGTGGTGACGTAAAGCTTTCCGTCCGGACCGAATCGCAGCCGGCAGCCGGCATGAGCGCGCGCCGCCGGCACGTTCTCGATAATCACCTTCCGATCGGTCAGCCCACTGGGCGTGTCCCGATAGCGAACCACGCGCACGAACAGATCGTTTGCGGTGTACGCGTACGAGAGATAAACGAACTGGTTTGAAGAAAACTGCGGGTGCAGGGCGAGACTCATTAACCCCGCTTCACCTCTGGCCTCGACATCGGTCAAGGTGAGAATGGGCTCGGGACGCAATTTTCCTTTCTCAAAAACCCGCACCCGTCCCGGGCGTTCGGCGAAAAACATGCGGCCGTCGGGCGCCCAAACAATCGACCACGGCACCTCGACGTTACTGACGACGGTTTCGACTCGGAAACTAGTTTGAGATTGGGAAGATGTTTCGACTTCACCGGCGCCGCGGCCGGGCGGTGGTTGACTGCAGGCGAAGGCGATTAACGCAATTAGCGGGACCAAAGCGATGATCTTTGATTTCATTTTCAGACGTTAGTTAAAAGATGTTCGCAGAAAGTCTGGCTCGTTTTAGCTCCGTCAGGAGCAAAATGTTTATAGAGGGGATCCGGAAGGAAATCGAAAGCTCCTTTAGGAGCGTAATGTGCCGCTCCTAAAGGAGCTCGGGATATCTACTAATTCCAATTCTATAAACATTCCGCGCCTAACGGCGATTGTACTGCTCACTGCCCACTGCTAACTTCTTAATGACTGATGTACTCGTGCAGCAACTTAATCTCGTCGCCCTGCTCGCTCAGCTCGACTCGCAACAGGTCGCGCATCGACAACATGCCCACCCATTTTTCTCCATCGACCACCGGCAAGTGGCGCGTACCGATTAGTTCCATGCGTTCCAGGGCCTGATGCGGCGTCTCGTCACAACGAATCACGGCGCGCAGCGGGCTGGTAACGTCACCCAGCTTCATCGTGGCCGGGTCATGCTTCAGCACTACCACTCGATTCAGCAAATCGCGTTCAGAGAAGACACCAATCAGCGTCCCTTCGTCGTCCAGGACACAAACAGCGCCGATTCTCCGGCCGGCCATGAACTCGGCGGCCTCCATCACCGACGCCGAGGCTTTCATCGAGTAAGGCTCACGATCGCGAATGACATCTTTGATCAGCATCGCCGCGCCTCCTGCTCAGATTGGATTGTCAGGGCTTGGGAGCATTATAAGAGAAGTTGGGCGTGCTGTCTCTAGCGAAAACTAATAAAACTATTTGATTTAGTGGCCGGGCGGGTAATGGCTATTGAAACAGCGAGCCTTGGGCCGTCGGGCGGCGAAAGGTGCCGGCGTCAGTGTGCTTGTCGCTGCCGACGCGATGCTCGTTAAAGCCGAGGCGGCGGCAGTAAACCTCGAAGAGCTTTTCCTGCGCGTTCCAGTATTGGCCTTCGCCCCGCATGCGCTCGCCAAAGACACTCGAATTCATCTTGCCGCCGCGCGCATCGCGAATCCGGTTGAGGACGCGTTCAGCCTTGGTTGGGAGCTTCTCCCGGAGACGCTGTTCAAAATAAGGCGCCACGCTGCCCGGCAAACGCAGCATGTTAATGAAAGCCTTGGTCGCCCCACAGTCTTTGGCGCGCTGCAAAAGTCCGGGGATATCGGTTGAGAGTCCGGGAATTGTCGGGGCTATTCCGATGCCCACCTGAATGCCCGCGTCAGCAAGCAACTTCATTGCTTCGAAACGCGCGTTCGGAGAAGGCGCGAAGGGCTCGACCGCGCGCGCGGTCTCGTAATCGGCAAATGGGATTGAAAAATAAACTCCCACACTCGCATTCTGCGCCAGCGTCTGCAGCACATCCACGTCACGCCGGATCAAAGCGGATTTGGTGACAATGCCTACGGGGTTTCTAAACTCAGCGCACACTTCCAAACAACTGCGCGTCAGTTTGTAATTCGCTTCGAGAGGCACGTAAGGATCAGAGGTGAAAGAGAAAACGATCTGGTCGCCTTTCCAGGACGGCTTCATCAATTCTTTCCGCAGCAACTCAGGTGCGCGCACCTTAACAACGATCTTGCGTTCAAAGTCCGTCCCCGCGCCGAAATCCAGATACTCGTGTGTGGGCCGGCTGAAACAGTAGGTGCAGCCGTGAATACAACCGCGGTAACAATTGATGGAATAGTCGAAGGCGACATCAGGACTATCGTTGTGGCTGATGATCGAGCGCGTTTCGGTCTCTTCGTAAACTTCGATTTTGGCCGCCGGAGGTTCACCTATCCACTCGACTGAGTGGCTAAGCCACGGATTTGGAGGATTCGCGACGCAACGCATCTATGGCAACGTGTCCTATCGGTGAAACAGAGCATACGCGCTCTGCTGCGAAATTTCAAGCTTCAGTTCGTGATTAAGATTTTGCGATTAGGCTTTTCGTCTTTGCGTGAACTGCTTCTGTTGCGCCGGCGTGGTTAACGCAAAGGCGCCAAGCCGCAAAGAAGAACGGCAGGAAAATTGAACTCCGTTAGGAAGGCCAGGTTGGCACAACGCCATTGACAAACCGGCTCGAAGCCGATAGAAAAAGCCACAAGTTAAGGCCTCGTAGCCCTAAAAAAGAGGGAGCTCGGAAAAATGCGCGATGAAGATGTAATTGCCCTGGTGATAACCCTGGTGGTGGCGGCGGTGTTCCTGACTGTGTACGTCGCCCTAATCGTCCTGGGAGTGAACATCGCGAAACGCAAGAACAGATCGCCACACTGGATGTGGTTTGCGATTCATCCGGTGGGGCTGATTATCACCCTGATTGTGATGGCCTGCCTGTCACCCCTGAGAAAGTGTCCGCGTTGCACGCAGAAGATGCCAGGGAATGCTTACCTTTGCGGATACTGCGGCTATAGCTTCTCCACCCCTGAGTTTATGCCGCCCCCGCAACAAAACATTTACATGCCGCCACCACGTTATTAGTGTAACTAAGAGCGGCGACCAGTCGCCGCACTCCCAAAACTTATCCGCGCGGTCTTACGGTTACGTAGATGGTGTTACCGCGTCGATTGATCAGGATCAGCGCAGGCTTCTCACCGTTCTTGTCGATGGCGTCGCGCAAGTCTGTCGCGGAACGTATCGCCTGCCGGTTGACTTCCTGAATGACGTCGCCGCTCCCCAACCCGGCCGCCGCTCCCGGCCCCGCAGGCTCAACCGAATCGATCACAACACCCTGGGTGCCGGCACGAAGCCTTAGTTCCGAAGCAATTTCGGGAGTGAGCGGAATAACCGTCAGCCCCAGCTTCCCTTGCCCGGTTGCGCCTGGCGAATTGTCGCGCTCGGTTTCTTTTTCGCCCTCAGGTTTGAGCTCTCCCAGCGTGGCGCGAATCTTTTGTTCGCGATTGTCACGCAGAACGGTGAGAGTTACCTCAGTTCCCGGCGCGGTACTGGCAATGTGGTTGCGAAACGAATTCGAATCGTTCACCGGCGCGCCATCGAGGGCCGTAATCACGTCGGCCTGTCGAATCCCGGCTCGTTCCGCGGCGCCGCCCGGCAGCACCTCGTTCACGATCACGCCCTTCGTTTCCGACATCCCCAGACTTTGTGCCATATCGGAATCAATGCGCCGCACACTTACCCCGAGGTGTCCGCGACGAACCTTGCCGCTTTTGATCAGCTGGTCCATCACGCTGCGCACCATGTTCGATGGAATCGCAAACCCAATCCCAATATTTCCGCCGCTACCGCCGCCCATGATTTGCGAGTTGATTCCGATGAGCTCTCCGTGCGTATTGATGAGCGCGCCGCCCGAGTTGCCCTGATTAATGGGCGCGTCCGTCTGCAGAAAGTCTTCAAAGTTGCCACTTCCCGCACCGGTGGAACGTCCTTTGGCGCTGATAATTCCCATCGTGACTGTCTGGCCGACATTGAGAGGATTGCCAATGGCCAGCGCCACGTCGCCGACGCGGACTTTGTCTGAATCGCCCGGCATCAACGACGGCAAACCGGTCTGCGTAACTTTTAGCAAAGCAAGATCGCTGGGCGGATCAGAGCCGACCAGCTTCGCGTCGATCGTGCGGCCATCGCTAAGTTCAATCTTGATTTGGTCAGCTCCGTCCACGACGTGATGATTGGTGATGATGTAACCCTCGCCGCTTACGATCACACCTGAGCCGAGCGCTCGCTCCAGAGACTCTCTGGGCTGTTGCTGCTGGCCGCGATTGCCAAACAGGTCACGGAAAAAGGGATCGTCGGCGAAGGGAAACTGCTGCGAATTGCGCACGCGTTTGTCAGCACGAATAGTAACCACTGCCGGGGCCACTCGACTCACGACATCCGCGTAAGAATTCTGCGGCAGACCATCCGGAATCGGTGAGACTACCGTATTGGTAGGGTTAGCGGCCGTGCGATTGCAGCCAAACGAAAACATTGATAACAGCGCGAACAGAAAGACTGCGGCCGCAGAGTTACGCCTGGTTCTGGAAATTCGCGCGAGTCCCGATAAAGCACTTGATGAATTCATGACACCTCTCCCTGCAATTAAAGCTAAGGTCTTCTCAATTATTTGCCTTTTGATTTTAGCAGAAGGGGGATTTAAGACTGTAGGAGCGAGCCAATCGCCAGCCGGTAACGGTCAAAATTTCATTAGCACCTCGCTTCAGCGAGGTGACAAAGACGTCTCGACATACGGGGAAAGCTGTTTCAACAGCTTTTCAAAGGAAACCATTTGAAACGGTTGCGTATTACTCAGCGGGCGTGGATCACCTCGCTAAAGCGAGGTGTTAATGAGAGCAGATTCGTGTCCCGTTAATCAATTCAAATCATCCAACTGAAGGCCCACCGGGCTGGCGCCGGCACCTTTGATGCCGTCCAGAACACGAATTACATCAGCATAAGGCAGCGCGCGTGGCGCTTTGATGAATACGGTTTTCTCGACGCGCAGGACATCCGGCAAATCAACACGGTCGCGCAGTTCATATCTAAAGGCTTGATTCCGCAAACGATCCTCGAATACGTCAACCAGCTTCGCATTCAGCTTGCTCATGTCATAGACCGAACCCATGTCACCTTTTCCATTCAACAACAAACTGCGGTCAGTCTTTATCGTGACGACTAAGCCGAGCGGCGGCGGTTCGATGGTTTTATCGTGGTCCGGCTTTGTGGGTAGCTTCGTCAGGAATCGTGACGGCCTCAACGGCGCGGCGACCATGAAGATGATAAGCATCACCAACAGCACATCGATCAGTGGAGTGACGTTAATGTTTGGCCGGGCGTAGTTGTCGCCGGCAGCTAAATCGCCTGCGCTCATCTCGATGTCCTCCTGAGAGACAGTTAGACATCGCGGACGCGAGATTGTTCCGACCTCAGACTTGGTTCTGATTGAAAAGTAGTGGAAAGAACTGGCCGTCGATCTTTTCGCCGGCTGGTATCGCAGGCACGCCCGCAAGCAGAGGTTCATTCGCCGCCGATCGTACGCCGTCGCGAAACACGTTGATTACCGTACCGCGGCGCGGCCGGTTGCTTTGATTCTGATACGAGCCATGGACCATGAGCGGATGATGAAAAGAACACTCGCCCGCTTTCAGCTCAATCGCGACTGGCTTGAACGCAGTCTTCTCTTCCTCATTGAGCACTTGTTCGATGGCGTGCATGTCGTTTGCCAGCCCGGTGATCGGCAGCAGGCGCCAGCGATGACTACCGGGAACGTAGTGAACGCAACCATTCTCGCGCGTGGAATCGTCCAGGCCGATCCAACATGACAGGTGCGCCAATGGCTGCGTCCGCGTCCAGTAGGAATAATCCTGATGCCACGCCACCACTCCGCCATGATGCGCCGGTTTGCAGAACAACTGGTCGTGCCAAAAGCGAACCTGCCCGCCGAGAAGCTGTGCAGCCGGCATCAGGAACGCGGGATTCCACAACAAATCATGAAACCCAGCCGTGATGCGCCACGCACCCAGAGCGTGAAACAGCACGGTCGCTGGGTCAGATGATTCGTTTGAGTGAAATTCGTAGAACAGTTCGTGTCCCGGATGGGCCGGATCGATCAAAGCAGCGAGCTCGGTCCGCAGTACTTCGATCTGCTCGTCAGTCAGAAGCCGAACGCCGGGCAGGTAGCCGTAGGTGTGAAAGAAATCGACCTGTTCGCTGGTGAGCCGATAACGTTTCCAGTCGTCAACGCGCTCAGGTGTGTTGAAGAGATGCGTGATCGGGTTGTGATGTTTTGAGAGGTCTTCGCCCATCTCTTGAGCGCCGTTAGCGCGAACCACACAGTTACTTCGCCATGCCCTTGATTACTATACCGGCCACGGTCGGAATAATGTCGCGCTCGTTCGCGTGATCGGTCGTGAAGACTACCAGCACGAATCGGGCGCCGGTCGGAAGTTCGATGTACGCCGCGTCATGCCGCGTCGTGCTGGTCCATCCGGCTTTCGACCAGAGTCTCGCTCCAGTCATTCCCTGCATCGCAATGCCGGTGAATCCATGACCCTGATCGTCGTTGTCTTTTGTCGTTCCTGAAAACTCGCGCTTCAAAAGTTCCATCATCTGCGCGCTGCGGGCCTGGTTCACGGCGCGGCCGGTGGCAATCTCGGCAAGCAACCGCGCGGTAGCATCAGTCGTCAGCTTGTTCCGATTCTCGCCGTTGGGTCCGCGCGAGACCCGTTCGCGGCCGTAAGCATCTTCACAAAAAGTCTTTTGGTTTACATTGATGTTCGTAAACCCGAGCGACGAATAGTAACGGTTGACCGCATTTCGTTTGTGCTGCCACGTCGCCATCTCTTTCGGAGACAGCTCAAACCCGCCGGTAGTTTGCGTAAGCACATCGAGGACGTACTGCGTCGCCTCGTTCGACGAATCCACAATCATGTCGCGGACTGCGCGTTTTAGCTCGGCAGTTTCCTGGATCTTTCGGTCTTCGAGCCAGCGGTGAACGGCCACGAGATAGAAAAGCTTAACGACACTTGCCGGGTAAACTCGTTCGTTGCCACGAAAGCTCGCGGCCCTCGGGTGCTTTGGATCACGCAGATCGATCAGACTGATCGAAAGCTGGGCCGGCGTCAGTTTCTTGTCGGCAAACTTTGCGAGCGCCGCCTGCGCGGCCTGATCAACAAGCTCCTGGATGTTTGCCCCTTCAGGTGAACCTGTGCCGGCTGTCGCGTTACTTTGTTGAGCCGCTCCGGGAACGGATAGGAGGAGCAAAGCCAGAACGAGAAGAAAGCTGGTAATGCGATTCATCACGACTCCAGTTGAAAAGGAGAACAGATCAGTCGATGCCCCTTTGAACGAGGCATCACACGGTGGATTTTGCCGAGGCGAGGCGTGTCCAAATCCAATAGACCGGCAACCCCAAGGCGATCAGTCCAATGCCGGCCAGCGATGGGTTGCGCGCGAGAACGGCGAAACCGCCAAACAGACTTCCCTGCATCATGAGACTGAAACCAGTGGCCGCGTCTTCACGGGCAGCCCACAAGGTGGCACCCAGGATTAAGGTCGCCGAAAGAATGAACAGAATGGGAACCACCGGATAGCCCCATGCGCGATAGGGCCTTTCCGCATCGGGCATCTTGCGCCTCAACACGAACACCGCCGCCGTCACCAGCAGGTAAAAGATTGTCAGACCGAATATCGCGTAATCCGTTAACGTGTCGAACGAGGAAGCGAACACGAGCACCAGAATGCAAGCCCACACTGCCTGAACGATTAGCGCTCCGGTCGGCACGTGCGTCCGTGGCGAGACGCGCGACAAACTTCGCGGGAACAAACCATCGCGTGCCATCGCATAGGGCACGCGCGCGCCCGTGAGAATCGACGTGTGCAGAGTGCCAAATGATGACGACAGCAACGCCGCGGCTATCAGGGTGATGGCGACTGGGCCGAGAAACCTGCGCGCCACTTCCGTAGCCACTGATGAAGTGGTGGAAACGCTGGCCACTTCAGTCGGCGACATTACGTAGAAGTACGCGAGGTTAACGAAGAGATAAAGTCCCATGATCAAAAGCATTCCGCCGATCAAGGCGCGCGGCAGATTGCGGCCGGGATCTTTTACTTCGCCCGATACCAGCGTCACGTTATTCCAGCCGTCATAGGCCCACAACGCACCGAGCATGGCGGCCATGAAACCACCAAAACCATACCTCGCGGCCGGACTTACCTTTTCACAGACGCCATTGATATTTTCCATCCAGAGGTGCGACCAGTCGGCTCCACCGGCCAGCAAAAACGCGCCCACTCCTACCACGAGCACAAGTGCTATTTTGATGCCAGAAAGCACGGCGGCCACCGTGCCACTCACTTTCACGGCCAGACAGTTGATACCAGTGACCAGCAGTATTGAACCGAGCGCCACTGCAATTATCTTTCCCGATGGTGGGGAGCCGGCGGGGCTGAGGCGCTCACGAAGCATGGTGTTCAGGAACAGGGCGAACTGAACGCCGAGCGCGGCCTGCGATCCCGCCTTTCCGATGAAGAACGACATCCAACCGAATAGAAATGCCCACGGGCGCCCATAGGCCTCGCGCATGAAAACGTATTCGCCGCCCGCGCGCGGCATCATGGCGGCCAATTCCGCGTAGCTCAGCGCGCCGGCCAGCGACAGCAATCCGGCGACGACATAAACCGCGAGCACCTTTCCCGGAGTGCCCACGTTGCAGGTCATCACGCGCGCTTTTAAAAACACGCCGGTACCGATCACGTTTCCCACTACCACCGACATGGCAGCGATCATCGTTAAGCCGCGAACCAGCTCAACATGCGTCGGTTTCGAGGTTGGTGCTTCGAGTTTCATGATCCCAGTTAGCTGCGTTTAACTCTACGATTACCCGCTACGTCCTCTCTGATGCTGCTTTCGCGTCGATTTCAGCGAGCTCCTGCAGGAACTCCTCCCGCTCGCGCGCCGCCTTAGCGATCCTTTGCGCCTTTTGATTTACATGACGCTCGCCGCGGTAATCCGAATTCTGAAGTGATTGCGCCCAGCCCTTGAGCTGTCGCGAACAACCCTCTGCCGTTCGCTTCAATTGGTTGACTTCAAGAGCGAGTTGTTTGAAGACCGGAATCCGCTGGAGCAGGCAGAGCATTGAACGAACTTCACCCGCGGACCCACGCGCTATGTAAATAAAAGCGAGCAACTCGTTGTTCGTGCCGCGCTCAAATCCTTCCGCGATGTTGTCGCTCACTGATACTGCGGCGCGTTCAAGCTGATCTCTCAGGCTTCGAAAAGCTCTGAATTCCGCTCGCGGGGTGAGGGCGTAAACCTGAACCGCCAGGTTGATTGCCTCGTTCCAGACTGGCAGATCTTCAAACCTTTTGTAACGCATGGGACTAGCCTCCAAGTTAGTTAGCTGTAAGACCCCGCCCATATTAATTCCAGATTCCAAATTCCACATTCCAAAATTTGAATTCATGCGATGCAAACTTCTTATCAGTCAAAGCAATGCACAATCTTTTGGCAACGAAGCAATGGGCAATCTTTGGCAACGAAGCAATGCACAATCTTTGGCAACGAAGCAATGCACAATCTTTGGCAATCGACTCAATTTGGAATTTGGAATCTGGAATTTGGAATTCAGGTTCCTCACCAAACATCATTCGCCAAAAGATCCTCGTAACTATCGCGCCTCCTAATCAGCTCCGCCCGTCCACCAGCGCGCACCATCACCGCCGCCGGCAGCGGCCGGCCATTGTACGGAAACATTTGCGCGAGCGAGTACGCGCCGGAATTAAGCAACGCCAGCACCTCGCCCGGTTTCACGTCGCGCGGCAGCAACCGATAGTCAGGTAACCGCCCATGGCGCTCGATGTCGAAATAAACGTCTCCCGAGTCGCACAGTGGCCCCGCCACTTTGTACTGCGCCTGCAACGGTTCGCACGCCCGCGACGCGGAAATCAAGTGGTAGTACCACTTGTAATTGTTCATCGACAGCAGGATGTTGTAGCCCGCATCGGTCAACAACCACACGTCATCCGTTTCCGGGCGGCGCTTGATATTGCGCACTTTTGTCAGCACAACGCCCGAGTCCGCGATCACGCTGCGCCCCGGCTCGAGCAAAATCGTAACCTGGTCCAGCAGATGCTCGGCTTCCACATCGCGAGCCGATTCTCGCGCTACTCGCAGGGCTTCGGTCAGAACGTCAACCGGCTCAAGCTCAGCCCCGAGCATGTCGCGCTCATGTTCCGGCAACTGATAGGCTTGTGACCTGTCGCGCAGGTAGTTCACCGGAATGCCACCGCCCAGGTTGATGTGCTCGAGCGTCAACCCGGTCTCGCGATGAATCGCCATCAGATGGTTCCACATGCTCTTGAAGGCTTCCGCAAACGGTTCCACATCCGGCGTCTGCGAGCCTACGTGAATGTGAATCCCGCACACATGAATCAGGTCAGGATGCTGCAAACCTCTGCGAAAGGCATCGAGCACTTCGGAAGATGAAATACCAAACTTCGAAGTCAGCAGCGCGGTTTGCAGGCCGAGATGCGAGCGCGTGCCGATCTCTGGAACGAGCCGCAGCGTCACGCGCGCAGGCGCGACTCCTTCACCTTGCGCACGCAGTCTTTCGACCGATTTTTCCACCAGCTCGATCTCGTAGATCGAGTCGATATTGA
>DATENS010000238.1:0-2179 GCA_035274925.1 Pyrinomonadaceae bacterium
GATTCGACTCGGAAGCCGGCAGAACGAAGATCACGCGCCACTTCTTCTGCGTAATCGTTGATTCGATCCGTGATCGGCAGCACCACAACCTGCACCGGCGCCAGCCACATCGGGAACGCTCCGGCATAGTGTTCGATTAACACTCCGAAGAAACGTTCCATCGATCCAAACAGCGCCCGGTGAATCATGATTGGCCGGTGCGGCTTGTTGTCTTCACCGATGTACTCGAGCTGGAAACGCTCCGGCAAATTGAAATCAAACTGCACCGTCGTCAACTGCCAGGCACGTCCAATCGCATCCTCGACACGAATGTCGATCTTGGGCCCGTAAAACGCCGCTTCACCTTCGATCCGCTGGTACGGAATCCCCCGGCTGTTCAAAGCATCGACCAGGGCCGCTTCGGCGCTTTCCCAGTCCTTATCCTCACCAAAGTAGAGACTGCGGTCGTCGCCTCGTACCGAGAGCTCGACTTTATAATCCTTGAAGCCAAACACCTCGTAGACGTTGAACGCAAAGTCGATGCAACCAACAATCTCGCTGCGCACCGTCTCGCTCGTGCAGAAGATGTGGGCATCATCCTGCGTAAAGCCGCGCGCACGGATCAGTCCATGAAGAGCACCTGAAAGCTCCGCCCGGTAACACGTTCCAAGCTCCGCATAACGCAATGGCAAATCCCTGTACGAATGCTGAGCAGATTTATAAATACCGATGTGGAACGGGCAATTCATCGGCTTGATGCGAAACTCCTGCTCCTCAAACTCCATTGGCGAAAACATCGAGTCGACATAGTTGATTTCATGCCCGCTCGTGAACCACAGCTCGCGTTTCGCGATGTGTGGCGTGAAGACCAGGCCATAACCGCGAAGCAAAAGCTGCTCGCGCAGGTAGTCTTCCATCTCCTTGCGAATGGCGCCGCCCTTCGGATGCCAGAAGATCAGACCCTGCCCGTAGTCTTCCTGGATTGAAAACAGATCGAGCTCGCGGCCAAGACGACGATGGTCGCGTTTCTCAGCCTCTTCACGTTGCTTCATCCACGCGTCGAGCTCTTCCTGCGTAAAGAAAGCCGTGCCGTAAATCCTCTGCATCTGCGGCTGCGACGCATCGCCTTTCCAATACGCGCCCGCCAGCGAGAGCAGTTTGAAAGCACGCAGCTTGTTCGTGTTCGGAACGTGTGGACCAAGACAGAAGTCGATGAACGGCGAGCCTTCGATGTAATACACGCTCACTTTCTCGCCGGCCTTTTCGTCGATCAGCTCACACTTCAGCGGCTCTTCGCGTTCACCAAAAATACGGAGCGCGTCGCCCTTCGGGATTTCCTCGCGGCGATAGCCAAGATTCTTGCCGGCGATTTGTTTCATCCGCTTTTCAATGACCGGCAGATCGGCTTCCGTTAACGGTTGCGGCGTGATCACATCGTAGAAATAACCATAACGCGGATCGTCCAGCAGCGCTGGTCCAATGCCCAGCTTTGTGCCGGGAAAGAGATCGAGAACTGCCGCGGCCAGCAGGTGGGCGGTTGAGTGACGCAGCACTTCCAGGCCGTCGCGCGTTTGCGGCACGATGGGCTCGATTTGAACAGTCGACGCCGACTCGCCGTTGCTCGCGCGCAGCGCGTCGAGTTGGGCCGTGAGGTCTACCTCGCGACCGCCAATCTTTGCAGCCAAAGCCTGCTTTGCGACGTCGCGGTCGAGCTTCTTCAGAGCTTCCGCGACCGTGGCCGATTCAGGCATCGGAACCGGTTCACCGTTTTTCAGTTGTACGTTGATCTCACTCATTTCACATCACCCCCACTGCGCCCTAAACCTGACGGCAGGCGCGCGCGGGGACTGGGTCCCGAGGCCGAAGACCATTCCTACGATTTACGATTCACCAATTATTGTTACTTCAGTCGATCGGATTCGATAGGAGCGCCTTCGCCGCGCGCCCGCGTGGTTGCGGGCCGGCATTAAAAAGTAAAGAATCGAGTAGTCGTTCGATTCATGACGAAGGTCTTCCGGAGCGTCCTATCAAAAGTTTGAAAACTACCAACCGTAACAAGCCGTGGATTCTAGCAAAGCCTTTGTAATAGGGCAAGTTACAGTTTAGCCACTGATTACACGGATTTTACAAACCGATCTGTGTAATCTGTGGCTAAATATTTGACACTTGCGATAGGATCACCCAGCTCAATTAAAACTAT
>DATENS010000239.1:0-11298 GCA_035274925.1 Pyrinomonadaceae bacterium
GACTCTGGTTAGGTGCGCGTCTCGATTCATCTGAGCAGAGTCTTCGGCCTAACAGCACCAACCGACGCTGAAAAAAGACAGACGCATTAGAACGCGGAGGCCCCCAAAATGTTCGCCACAACCAACCTGCGGAGGTCAGTCCTTGTTGCCCGGACACTCCAGACCTTTACTCAAACAATGGCGAGATTATCGCTGATGAGGCTTGGGGGACGTCGGCGGAAGGTGGGTGTGTTAGTTGTCCCGGTTGTTGCTGCCGCAGCCATTGTTTTCCAGCCCGCCGCCGCCCGAGCGGGCACCGGCACGTTCCGAAATGGCAAGTTTAACTTTTGTGTTTCTGTTAGGTTCAATGCGACCGCGGAGCAGCTACAGCGCATCCGCGAGGTCTTTTCGGTGGCCAACCAAATTCTCGCCGATGCTACTGACGGGCAACATCAGTTCGGGACCATAAGCATCATCAATAACAGTGGGGCGTCGGACCAAGCCGAATTCTGGATTCATCCAGAGGGAATCCGAGCAAATGCCAGCGGTTCGTACGGCGCGAGGGGACAACACGTCAACCTCTCATATCCACGGGAATTTTTAAATTCCGATACGGTTTTTGACGCGCTTACGGTGGTTCATGAGTTTGCGCATTTGGCCTATGGCGTAATGGATGAATACATGAAGCCCGGACCAGGTGAACCGCGTGCGAAATGCCCCGGAGACGATTGGCAAAGTCCCACCTTGAGCTACTGCATAATGGACAACATTCTCGCCGGAACAAGAAACCTTACGACGAGCTACAGCGTCAACGAATTCTGTGTTGACAGTAACCACGACAAAATAATCGGCGGGGACCCGACTACTGAGAATGATACGGTCCAATCCAAAACTCACAACAACGATTCCTGTTGGGAGACGATGTCTAAGCTCGAAACAAAGTGGAGGCTGATGCTGCCGAATGGATTACCGCAAAACCCTCAGCCATCAGTCCAACCGGTAGATTTCAACACCACTTGCATGAGCCAAAACCAGCGAGTTGTGTTGGTAATTGATCGCTCTGGAAGTATGAGCGTGCAAGAACGGCTCAAATTTGCAAAAATTGGCGCGTTCCATTTTGCCAACCTCTATGGCGCCGGCGATCAGTTGGGAATTGTGTCGTTTTCCACGAGTGCGACGGTGAACTTCCCGCTGACGCCCATGGACGCCGCCGCCCGCACCAATGCACAGGCGGCCGTAAACAGTCTTTCGGCTGATGGTCAGACAAACATCGCAGATGGGTTGTTAGCCGCTCTTTCACAGTTGAACAGCGGCGGCAGCTGCACGGACTGTCAAAAGACGATAATTCTACTGAGCGATGGCGACAGTAACGTCGGTATTCCGCCAGAGTCTCTGATCCAGACGCTGCAATCGTCAGATGTGAAAGTCATCGCGGCGACCATCGGTACTGACATTTCAATCGCGGGTGAGCGATCTCTAAAAACCATCTCAAATCAAACAGGAGGAGGTTATTTTCGAGGCTACCGGCCAACCGATTTCTTGCAATTTCTCGTGCAGTTGGCGTTTGGAACTGCGGGTTACAGGGGGGTCGCCAACGAGCCCCGCTTTATCGGTTCAAGCCAAACAACTGAGATCCCAGTCATCGTAGAACCGGGCGCTGCAAGCACCTATTTCGGAATAGCGATAGCAAATCAAACAGATAACGTAACAATCGGGTTGCGCAAGCCTTCCGGCGCTATGGTGACAGAGAGCAACGCGCCGACCGGTCAGTTTACTTCAAATGCGGGGCTGAAACTTTTCAAGATACCGACACCCGAGGCCGGCACCTGGACAATGATCGTGACTACCGGCAGCAGCGTTCAGTCTGCCAGCGTCGAAGTCTTTTCATACGCTCAACATGACGGCACCGATTTCTGGGCGTCGATCGATAATGACGATGTTCTGTCAAACGAGGCCATCAAAGTTCACGGTACGCCGACCCACAACGGAAGAAATGTAGTTGGAGCTTCGGTTTCTGGCCAGGTCATAAGGCCTGATGGTTCTCAAGTTTCAATTATCTTGTTCGATGACGGGTTGGAAACCCACGCTGATCTGTCAGCTAATGATGGGACCTACTCCGCTTTATTCGACAACTACAATGGCGCCGGCACCTATACCTTCAACCTGAAATATCAAAACAGCACGGGACAGACTTATGCCGGTGAACCTTTGCCTAATGCCAACGGCGTGGTGGAAAACGTTTCGCCAACGCCGGTTACGCCTGTAATGCGCATAGCGCGCGGAACCGCCGTTGTAGGGACAAACGCCGACCGAATCTGGTTCGACGACACTTTGCCGGAAGGTGCAACGCCGCATGCGGACGGAGACGGCGATTGGTATTGGGTTGACGCGAATCCGGGTGCTTTCTCGGGAACGAAGTCGCATCAGTCGCGCAACTTCGGACAGGTTAGTCCGCCGAGTAGTTTTCATCAGCATTACTTTGAAGGTGCGACAACCACGCTTGCAATCAACACCGGCGACAAACTCTTCACGTATGTCTTTCTCGACATTAACCACATGCCACGCGAAATCATGTTGCAATGGAAGGATGCAAACGGATGGGAGCACCGTGCTTACTGGGGTGAAGACCTAATTGATTTCGGGACCAACTTCTCATGGAGCCGGTTTTATATGGGCCGTCTTCCCAAAGCCGGCACTTGGGTTCGTTTGGAAGTGCCGGCAAGTTTCGTTGGGTTGGAAGGAACCACCGTCAACGGAATGGCTTTCACACTCGACGGTGGTCGGGCAACTTTTGATCTCGCCGGCAAGATTGCGGCGGGCGCTCTACCGCCCCCGCCAAGTCAGCCGGGCGATTCTGTCTGGATTGAAGACGACTTGCCGCCAGGTTCGGTCACGGGAGCGATTGACGACAATTGGACCTGGGTTACCAATCTCGCATATCGGGGACAGCGCTCGCATCAGACGCGTTACGATGGCGGCGGAGATAAACAATTCCGCTCTCATTTTTTCACTGGGGCGCACACGCCCATGCAGGTGAATCCCGGAGACGTGCTTTTTACCTATGTCTGGTTGGGTAATCTCGATTCTACCTGGTGGCCATACAACGCACCCGATCAAATAATGCTTCAGTGGTATGACGGGACCAGTTGGGAGCATCGTGCTTACTGGGGCGTGAATTTCATCGGCAGGCATATTCCAAACAATGGCCTGAACGGAACGGAAGGACAACGCTTCATGGGCGGGATACCACCTTATCGCGGCTGGTACCGTCTGGAGGTTCCGGCCAGCTACGTCGGATTGGAAGGCAAGTCAGTCAGCGGCATGGCCTTCACGGCTTTTCGCTGGGACGGCAACCCTTTTGTCGCGTGGGACAGGTCCGGTAAAGCTCCAATGCCCACTTCCGCACCCCGCCATTTAACCGCGACAAGCGGAGTGTGGAGATCCTATAGCAATACTCACGGTTGGGCGTTTGAGACGTTGGACGTCGCTCCGCGGGAGCATTTGCTTGAAAAAATAACGTTTTATGTCTATCCGAATCAGGCGGCGGGTACCGTGCCAATGCATCGATTTCGAAAGTCGGGAGACGAATACTTCTACACGAAGTGCCGCAACTGTCCCGGTCCTGAGTGGATATACGAAGGAATTGCGTTTTATGTCTATCCGGATGCGAGTTCACCTGGCCGCGTGCCGCTCTACCTTTATCACGATAGTCGGAACAAATACTTCCTGACTGTCAATCAGAATGAAGCTGCCGGCATGTTTTCCGATGGTATTGCCGCGTATCTTCCGGATATAACCCCGGTGCCTCCAACTGCGCCAACTTTCCTCGAGTACCCCGGCTGCGCCTTACGTTGGCGTGATAACTCTTCGAATGAAGTAGGTTTCAAGATTGAGAGACTGGAGACTGCCGTACCGCAAGGCACGGCTCCCTTCTGGAATGAGATCGGGACAGTTCTCGCCAATACCGTTTGGTTCAAGATTGGCTGCCAGGCGTATGGCACCTATCGAGTGCGCGCATACAACGCATTCGGTAATTCCGCTTATTCAAATGAGATTTCGGTGAATACGCTCTATATCCCTATGCCGGCTGAAAGCGCCTCTTCCGTTTCTATCCTAAGCCCCCAAGACGGTGCAGTCGTGGGGCCGGAATTCAATATCAGGGCAAACACATTTGATGAGGATGGCAACGGAACGATCGTCAAAGTCGAATTCTTCGCCAATGGTACTAAGTTAGGCGAGGTTACTGAGGCGCCCTATGTCTTTCTCTGGAGTAACGCCCCTCCGGGTACCTACAGTCTGACCGCAGTTACCATTGACGCTGCGGGTGTCACGACTACTTCGGATCCCGTAAATGTGACTGTTGGTCGGGCAAGTCAAGCCATCACTTTCGATCCAATTGCCGACAAGACATACGGCGATCCTTCTTTTGCCATCACGGCACAGGCCTCTTCCGGGTTGCCAGTTAGTTTTACGGTGGTTTCCGGTCCGGCAACAGTCTCAGGCAATTCTGTAACGATCACCGGAGCCGGGACCGTCACCGTGGGCGCGTCTCAAAGTGGTGACGCAAATTACAATGCTGCTGCGGACGTGGACGTCAGCTTCAACGTGGCCAAAGCATCGGCGACGATCTCACTTAGCAACTTGAATCAGACTTTCAATGGCTCTGCAAAGACTGCCACAGCGACTACGACCCCTGACGGACTCAGCGGCGTTTCGATCACGTATGACGGGTCTGCGACACCGCCAACGAATGCCGGCACTTACACAGTCGTCGCTTCGCTCACAAACAATAATTACTCGGCATCCAACGCGACCGGCACCCTAACAGTCGCGAAGGCATCAGCAACCATTAGCCTGAGCAACTTAAGCTTCACATATGACGGGACGCCTAAAGCGGCTACTGCAGTCACGAACCCAGCAGGAGTTGCCGGCCTGAGCCTTCTTTACAACGGCTCAACGAACGCTCCCGTGAACGTGGGCTCTTATTCCGTTGTCGCTTCACTGGTTAACGGCAACTACACGGCCGCGGACGTGACTGGCACGCTCACGATAGCGATCCCCGTTCCTGCCACAGGAGTGAGCCTACCGGGCGTGATCCAGGTTGAGAACTTCGACGAGGGCGGTGAAGGCGTTGCGTATCACGATACTACAAGTACAAACGACGGAGGCTACTATCGCGCATCCGGGGTCGACATCTGCAGCTGTGGAAGCCCATATGGGCACAGCATCGGCTGGACCATGAATGGCGAGTGGCTCAAATACAAGGTCAATGTTGCGGCAGCCGGACTATACCGATTCGATGTCTTAACAGCCACCATCGCATCCGGGTCGGCAGTGCATATTGAAGTTGACGGAGTAGACGTTACCGGCCAGATGGTCTTACCTGATACCGGCGCTTGGGGCAGTTACGCCACTACATCATCGCCGTCCCTCAACCTAACTGCCGGTCAGCATGTCTTGAAACTGTCGATCGATACCGGTGGTTTTCTAATCGATTCCATTTCTGTCGCCAATTTGCAAACGCCCTATAGCGGGACGCCGATTAGCCTGCCGGGCGTGATCCAGGTTGAGAACTTCGACAATGGCGTTGAAGGAGTTGCGTATCACGATACGACGGCGACAAACGACGGAGGCTACTATCGTACAACCGGGGTCGACATCTGCACCTGCGGAAGCCCGTATGGGTACAGCGTCGGGTGGACTATGAATGGCGAGTGGCTTGAATACACGGTCAATGTCGCTGCCACCGGGACATATCGATTCGATGTCTTAACAGCATCAATCGCATCCGGGTCGGCAGTGCATATTGAAGTTGACGGAGTAGACGTTACGGGCCAGGTGGTCTTGCCGAATACCGGAGCCTGGGGCAGTTACGCGACTACATCCTCACCTGCCTTCAACTTAACTGCGGGTCAGCATGTCCTGAAACTGTCAATCGATGTCACTGGGTTCTTGATTGATTCCATTTCTGTCGTCAGTTTACAAACGCCGTATAGCGGGACGCCGATTAGCCTGCCGGGGGTGATCCAAGTTGAGAACTTCGACAACGGCGGTGAAGGCTTTGCATATCACGACACGACCGCGTCAAACGACGGAGGCTACTATCGCTCCGGGGCTGTCGACATCTGCACATGTGGAAGTCCGTACGGATACAGCATCGGATGGACGATGAATGGCGAGTGGCTTGAATACACGGTCAATGTCGCTGCCACCGGAAACTATCGATTCGATGTCCTAACAGCCACAGTCATCGCCGGGACGACGTTGCACATTGAAGTTGATGGTGTGGACGTTACCGGCCAGATGAGCTTACCGAATACCGGCGCCTGGGGCAGTTATGCGACTACATCATCGCCTCCCATCAACTTAACTGCTGGTCAGCATGTCTTGAAACTCTCGATCGATAACGGCGGTTACCTGATCGATTCAATCTCAGCCGTCAATCTGCACGCGCCGTATGGCGGGACAGCGTGGGCAATTCCGGGCAAGATCGAAGCTGAGAACTTCGACACCGGCGCCGCGGGACTCGCCTATTACGATACGACGCCAGGTTCTCATGGGCAGGATTACGAGCAATCAAACTACCCAGTGCCGACCTTCCGGCAACCAACCGATGTCGATATGTATAAGCATTCAGCATGGTATAGCAATGGTTATTTGCTGTTGGGCCAGGCTGGGGATTGGACTAAGTACACCGTGAATGTTGCCACCAGCGGCACCTACACTTTTCAGTCGCAGGTGGCGTGGGGCGGAACGAGCGGCTCACCGGGAACGTTTCGCATAGAAGTGGACGGCGTGGATAAGACCGGACCAGTGCAGATTCCTGACACGAACTGGGGTTTTACAATCATTACCAGGACCGGCATTCAACTAACCGCTGGGATTCACGTCATGCGTATAGTGTGGGCTACTAACGCCCCGAACGGGTACTCTGGCGATATCGATTACGTCAATTTCACCTTAAATTCCGCGGCGGCGAGTCCCGCTGGGAACTCGCCGGGGGTTACTGTGGCTCAACTGGGGACGCCGCGGAGGCGGAACCAATGGCAAGATTTGTTTCCAATTCTTTCGAGCGCGCAATTTCTCGCAAATAATTAGGACAGAAATTCATCGAGATAAGCGCCGGGCAAGGTCTCGACTGGTTCATGTCCGCGGCGAAAGATTCGCGCGCCCGTTGAACCCTTCAGCAATGTCTTTCTGTTTTGTATCCTGAGCATCGCGCCCTCTCGTAAACCGACGACCGGCGTTTCGTTATCTTCCAGAAACTGAATGATTCGCTGTTCACGCGTTTCTCCCATATGAGTCGAATTCGCGTCCGGATCGAGGTAATGCGGATTGAGCTGAAATGAAACCAGCCCCAACGCTTCGAACGAAGGCGGCTGCACGATAGGCATGTCGTTCGTCGTCCTGATGGTTGGTCCGGCGACGTTTGAGCCGGCGCTTGATCCGATGTAAGGCATGCCCGCGGATACGCGCTCGCGAATCACGTCGAGAAGATCGTGATCGTAGAGCGCCTTCAACAGCCGGAAAGTATTTCCACCACCGATGAATATTGCTTCAGCGTCGCGTATTGCTTTCGCAGGATCACTTGCCCTGTGAATTGAATCGAGTTTGAAACTCATCTTTTCGAATCGCGCGCAAGCCTGATCAGCATACGAGTCGCGATCGTGGAGGGCGAAAGGTACGAACAAGACTTTCTTCACCGCTCCGAGAAAATCGCGTATCTCGCTTTCCGCATGATCGAGATAGCCGCTGCCATGGAGCGTGGAATTACTAATTAGTAAAAGCCGTGCGTGCGTGTCCATTGATTGTGTCCGTTCGAAGCCCGCGTCATTTTCAGCCTAGCCGAGATTATTGACCATTGGTAACGATGAGCCCAAGGCCACCTGTAATACCGACGTGACAGCGAAGATTGAGTGCTTCTTTGCGCCTTTGGAATGTCTTTGCGCCTTTGCGTGAAATATCAGGTAAACAAGAAGTAGTTATTCGCAAAGACGCGAAGAGACTGGGAAGACGCAAAGCGAAACTCTCGGGCCACTTCCTGAATTCGATCCTGGCAGCAAATCTGTTAATCTAGCGCCGCTTCCGAAGCGCCTTTCGGGTTGAAACTGTGAGATTTAACAAATCAATTGTGACCTCGTTGGCAGCGGCTTTCCTGCTCTTAGCTGCCGGCGCGACTGCGCTCGCGCAGTCATCAAATCCGGAACTTCCCACGGCGGTGCTTTCCAACGAAATCAATGGAAAGATTCGCGCGCTCGATGTCGGTGACCCGCGCTCAACTCGGCATTACTACGCATTTGAAGCCACGCCGGGAGATCTGCTCTTAACTGTGAACAGCCGAAACCTGAACGGCGACGTCGATATCTTCACGGCAGTCACGCTCAGGCCGCTCACGAAAATCAGTATTTACGCGAACACGATACCGCCTGAGGTCAACAAGAGTCTTTATTTTCGCACGCGGCAGATTCTGATTCTGCGCGTTGAGGCCCGGACGCCGAACGACGACCCCGGGACGTACCGCATTAGTTTTGGTGGGACGTTTCAAGCCTTTAGCGGCGGCATCCCGGTTGCCGAGCCCGCCGAAGAGGTAGCGGAAACATCGGACGATCGAAGTGGAAGACGCCTTTCGTCGGCGGGCGCGACGGTGTCTGAGCCGGAAGTGAAAACCGAGGAAAAGCCGCCGGAGGTTGCTGTCGAAAAGCCTCCCGCAGAAAAACCTGCACCTCGGCCGACCATTTCCAATCGCCGCACGCGTCCCGCCCGTGGAGGTATGGCCCGCAGGCCGCCCGCAAAACCGGCGAAGAGTGAGCCACTCAGGACTAAAACCACCGAGACTCCAACCGAAGAGAAAAGAGCTGCCGAAGACGAGAAGCCGGAAGAAAAGCCGCCGGCTGAGAAACCCGCGACTCAAGATACCGTTGGGGCGCATCTGATTATTGAAAAGCAGGATGGAACCCGCGTTGATCGGGCCATGTCCACTGTCCGCCGCGTAATCGTCGAAGGAAATGTGATCGTGATCGTGATGAAGAGCGGCCGCACCGACAGAATTCCCATGAGTCTGGTGGTGAGAATGGCAATTGAGCCGTAGCTAATTCACCGCCGGCTATTCGTTAATATTATCCAGCGACTTGAATTTCCAACCCGCCCGCGTTTTCACAAAACCGTATTCAACTACTTCATTTCCAGCTGAGTCCTTACATCCAACCGTGAACCTGGTTTTGTCTGTGGGAATAATGGTCGGTTGCGCATCCGCGAAACATTTGGGCGCGTCTGTTTGCGTGTTGAATACTTCACGATAACGGCGCAGAAGCTGGCTGCGGTTTCTGACGGAGGGCACACCGTAGGGCATTCCGATTGGGAAAAGCGTCATGGTCGCTACGGCCGATTTGTCTCCCGCGATCACCGCGGACTTGAATTTGGTCCAGAAGGTGTCGATGGATGGGTTAGTTTGCCGGGCAGACTTAACCCTGAGTGCGCGCGCTGGAAAGTGAGCTGAGGCGGGTGGATGCAGAAGAGCGACTGCGGTCATTATTGCTAGCACCGAGATTCCCAATTTTGTCCGTAACATGAGTCCTCCTTATTGGCGACGAGGTTGGCTTTGCCCAAAAAAAGAGAGGGTGAGCTAAAAACGCTGCTTCGCAGCTGGACCATCCGCTTCCCACTCTTCCCGACTAATCCCATAAATCAGAACGCGATGACCCATCAGTTGAGTCTCGCCCTCGATCTTTTCTCCGAGGCGTTCGGCGACTTTGACTGAGGCAACGTTCGCCGGCGCGATTAAGCTGATGACGTGGTCACGATCCATTTCGGTGAAAGCGTATTCGAGGGCGCGGCGGGCTGCTTCGGTCGCATACCCCTTGCCCCAACTGTCGCGCGCCAGTGTCCACCCCAATTCGAATCCAGGCCAACCGGTCGGATTCATGAAGCCGATTCTCCCCACCAGATCTCCGGTGCTCTTTTCTTCGACGGCCCAAATTCCGTAGCCGCGAAAATACCAGTGGCCCATAAATGTCGCCATTTGCCGCCAGGTGTTCAGCTCGTCCATAGGCTTCCCGTCGCCAAGGAACCGCATCACCTCGGCATCAAAGGTCATCTTGCAGAATTGCTCAAAGTCACTTTCACGAAACCAGCGCATACGAAGACGCTCCGTTTCCAGGACTATTTCCTTCATATCCATTTGGCGATTGTTACTTTGAATACTTTCGGACCGCAAGGGCGATGGGCAGTCCAATTCCCAGCATGTGAATAAGCAGATTGGGAATCAGCACCATCCAGGGATACGCCCATGGCTTGGTGGTGGAATGAATTGCCGAGAATCTCAAAACGAGTCCATACATGACCAGATAAATACCCAAGCCATAGATCATGCCGGAGATGATCGGGTGATCGACCATGACGCGCAGCCCGCGACTGGCGAGATAATAAAAAGCCGCAAATGTAAGTGCGAACAGAAAGTGAAAGGCGAGACCGAGGGCCGCAATCTTGTATCCGCCCTGGTAGGCGCTCTGGCCGAGGGCGCCGCTCGCCACCGATTGCAGTACTCGCGATGGCATGAACCCGCGACGCACATAGCTGAAGATACAAGCATAGGTGATGTCGAGAACACCCGCGATCGAGCCGCCAATCAGAATCGCTTTGAGTGAACTGCGAGTTTGCACTTATTTCTTTTTGAGTTCAGCGAGACGGGTGCGGAACTGAGTTAAGTCCTCGTTGGTGGGATCAGCCTTGGCCAGCCGGTTAATCATCTCTTCTGCTGGTCCAGCCTTGCCGGCTTTAAGAAGAACGTTGCTCAAGCCGTCCAAAACCGACACGTCGTTCGGATCTTTTGCCAGCGCCGCCCGATACCACTTTTCGGCTGCGTCCAAATGCCCGGCATCCATGTTGACCATGCCAAGCGTCGCAATCGTCCCATAATGGTCGGGCTTAATCTGATTTGCAGTGATTAAGAACTTAATCGCCTCGTCGTATTGCCCGATTTGATACTCGAGATTGGCAGCCATAATCTGCGCGTCAAAGTCTTTTGGATCACTGCGCGCGCGTTGAATGGTCTGCTGGACTTGCTGCATCGACTGTTGCTGATCTGGGCCCGTGCCGTCTGTTCCGACAGGCGGATGATCAGGGGGTAGTGGCTGGCGTTGCTGGGTCGATGCCCGTTCCGCGTCGCGCTGGCTCATCACGCCGTGGAGCATGAAGCCGATGATGAAACCCAACAGCACGCCGATGATGGCGAAAAGAAAGTTATCTCTGCTCAAATTACGCGCTCCAAACTATTGAATACTTTGATGACTCAGGATCAACCGCGCACTACTCCGACGAGTC
>DATENS010000240.1:0-19015 GCA_035274925.1 Pyrinomonadaceae bacterium
TGATGGGATTTCCTGGGCCCACCTGGACATCGCCGGCACCGCCTGGGGCGATCCGGCCACTCCTTATCGCGCCAAAGGGCCAACAGGGATCGCGGTTCGTACTCTCATCGAATTCGTCGAACGATGCGCGCGCGCCGACGCCGGATGATGCCTCGCAGCGTTTGGGCCGAAAGTGTTAGAATCGGCCTGAAAGTTGAGAAGGCGGCCGTTTCGGCCCGATTCGATTCGCTGCCTTCGGCGTTCCCCTTTGATGAATGATTACTACAAGGTGCTGGGAGTTGGGCGGTCGGCAAGCGTTAGCGAGATAAAGTCGGCCTATCGCAAGCTGGCCCGAAAACGCCATCCCGACGTCAATCGCGGATCCGAAAAAGCCGCACGCGAATTCGCGTTGCTGTCGCTCGCTTATCACACACTAATTGATCCGCAAGAGCGCGCTTTTCATGACCAGCAACTTGATAAAGGGACGCAGTCTGCTTCGATTCTCTACTCGGAAAACCCACATGCCCAGCGCGCGCGAGAAATGCAGGCGCGATGGGACCGGGTTGTAAATCAGATTCTTGAAAATGACCGACGCGAAACGGTCGCCCGGCAACGGGCCGTCTTCACCACAGTTTCACTGTTTCTTTCGACGTTCTTTGTGGCCATGATCCGGCCTCCACTCTGGCAATCGTTCGGCCTGGTGGGTCGCGCGGTTCTGGTGACGCTGTTCATGACCGGTGTCTGGCACTTGATTAAGAGGCTGCGCGAATATTTTAGGCACTACACGTACAAGCCCGACGACATTCATTATTCCATCACCCAGGAAGAGAAAGCTGAGGGGAAACCTTACACGAGGTTTTCGGCCTACGCCTTTTTGTTGGGTGGATATGCGGCGAGCTTGGGTATTGGGCTGGTGATCGGCTGGCATGCACAGGACTTTTTCTCGGACCTGACGCTGCTCTTTCGGCATCATGTGCCGTCGGCAGTAGGGTCCTACTCAGCGACTGCGCTAATTATTTCGGACTTGCTTTTCTACCCACCCATCGCTGTCCTGATTGTTGACACGATGCACACGGTGGCGTCGCGAATCGATGCTGGTTCATAACTCAAAATCTAATCCGAGTCCTTACCGGGCGTACGGCCGCGTAGATTTCCTGCTCACGGCGGTGGTAATTCTTGCCGTGGGAAATTTGCTCGCTGCCGCCGCTCAGGATCGCCTGACGCCGGTTCAGCGCGAAATTGAGCGCCAACGGCAGCGCCTTGGTTCGCTCGAAGCTGAAGAGCGTCGTGACGCTTTAATGAGGCTGGGAAATCTGAAACGGCCCGAAGCTTCACGGGTAGCCGCCGCGGCGTTAAGCGACGGCACACCCGTCGTGCGCGTGACGGCAGCGCATGCGATCTTTTCGTTGCCGTCGAACGAAGCAGTCTCGCTGGTAGCGCCGCTACTCAAAGACAAATCCGAGTTCGTCCGGCGCGAGGCGGCGTTCGTCCTCGGTGAAACTCATGGGCAGTCAGCGGTCGCACCACTGAGCGAAGTCTTGATTCGCGACAAGAAGGCATCAGTGCGGGGCGCTGCGGCTGTGGCCCTCGGACAGATCGGCGCTGAGGCAGGCGTCACGGCACTGGCGCAGGTCCTGACAAGCGCGAAGAAGAAACGATCTTCAGATGACGAGTTTGTTTTGCGCTCTGCCGCGCGTTCGCTCGGAAAGATTCGCAGCCGCGCTGGGGTTCCGGCATTGATTTCGACGTTGGAGAACTCTGCCAACGCCGCGGACACGCGCCGTGAAGCGGCAACCGCGCTCGGACTGATTGGAGATTCATCCGCGCTGCCGGCATTGCAGGCAGCGTTTGCCGCAGATGAAGATCCTTACCTCGCCGAAGCGGCACGCGCTGCAATCCGTAACCTCAAAACAAAAAACTAAGGCGCCGGAGTTTCTGCTCCGACGCCTTTGAAAGTCTCAACTCGGCCAAGCTTAATTATTTTCGGGCCGCTCGCCACGTCCTTGTCCTTTGCGCGCGGCTTTCGATTCCTTAACCTGTGGGATCGGCAATCCCACACTGCCCGAACGGGCGGCCAGTTGCTGCTCTTCCGGAACGCCCTCCGCAATCTCGGTAATCAGCGCTCCGCCGGACAGTTTCGAAAAGACCAGCTTTTTCGACTGACTGTTCAGCGCCACCTGAACCAGATCGCCCAGGCCAATCTGACCCGTCGCGACCAGATTCGACAGCGGATAAACGAGGAACCGCTCAATCGCGCGCTTCAAATGGCGAGCTCCATATTTGAAATCGATGCCTTCTTGCAAAAGCATGTCCTTGGCTTCGTCGGAACATTGAAAGACAAACTTGGTTCCGGCCGACATCATGATCCGGTCCTGCACTGCTTGAAGTTCAAGATCGAGAATCGCGCGCAGGTGATGTTCTTTCAGTGAGCGAAACACCACGACCTTGTCGATGCGGTTCATGAACTCAGGCGAGAACTTGCGTCGCGCCGCTTCAACCGCCGTGCGATAGATCTTCTGATCAACTTCAGTGTCCTGCGGATTCTTGACGCCTTTGCCCGGCGCAAAGCCAATGCCGCCGGAAATCAGTTCGGACATTTCGCGCGCGCCCAGGTTCGAAGTCATGATTACCATGCACTTCGAGAAATCGACGCGGCGATTGTCTCCGAGCGTCAAAGTCGCTTTGTCCAGGATGCCAAGCAGGAGTTGCCACAGCGCATCGGAAGCCTTTTCGATTTCATCGAAGAGGACCAGCGTGAGCTTAATGTCTTCCGTGTGCATCCGATCGAGATTCTCCTGAGTAAGCATCGGCGAAGTCTCGCGGTGACCGAGGTACCCCGGAGGCGAGCCGATCAGCTTGGCGATCTCGTGCGAATGCTGAAACTCGGCACAGTCGATCTTAACCACCGCATTTGGATCGGCGAACAGCACTTCCG
This sequence comes from Pyrinomonadaceae bacterium, assembly GCA_035274925.1. Classification (GTDB taxonomy): domain Bacteria; phylum Acidobacteriota; class Blastocatellia; order Pyrinomonadales; family Pyrinomonadaceae; genus UBA11740. The sequence continues at coordinate 2,915 of DATENS010000240.1, forward strand.
CAGCGGCTTCGATTACACGAGTTTTGCCGGAGCCGGTTGGGCCGAGAAAAAGCATGGTTCCGATCGGGCGATTGATCGGGTTCATGCCGGCCAGAAATATCTGGTACAAACCGGTCATCCGCCGCAGGGCTCGTTCCTGGCCGACGATGCGCGCCTCTAAACGCTCTTCAAAATCCTGAGCGCGCGGGCTCTTTTGATCGGGATCAAGAAAGACTGGCTCTTCAATAATTTGTTTTTCTGGGGTTGCCATAGCTTCTATTTTTTGTTCAGCAATCACCTTAGTGGCTGCCTGCCGACCGACCGCCCCTGGCGGCTTACCGGCTGGATCCTCCTCCCGGTCTTCTTGCAAAGCACGATCCGCTGTCGCAATGGATGCGTTGACAGATCATTACGTTCGCCTTTCTCAAGGATTTCGAGCGAGGGGGCAGGAAATACGCACAAGCTTATATACGAGGCGCGTCAAATTGTCACTCAAAATATTTGGCCCCGTGGGTTTACGCGGATGTGGTTGGTGGGAGTGTGATCGCGAAACGTGACAATTCCCGGCACGAAATTGCTGACATTTCCTGTTGAATGAGGTGTTTACTGAGTATGCACCGAAAGGTCTGTGGCCCACTCAAAACGTCGCAATCCGGCGTGTGGAGCGGGCGGAGATCTCCGATCTCAGATCTGAGATTTCAGATCTCAGATCTCAGATTTTAGATCCGGACTTCTAAGTTCTCAGTCGTAATATTCCAGGCCGAGGTGCGTGATCAGGTCTTCGCCGCGCAAATGACGCAGGGTATTCTTCAGTTTCATTAACTGGATGAAGATGTCGTGCTCCGGATAAAGGCCCGGCGCCGTCATCGGCGATTTGAAGTAGAACGAGAGCCACTCCTGCACGCCTTTCATGCCGGTACGCTGTGCGAGATCGAGGAAAAGAGCCAGGTCGAGCACAATCGGCGCCGCCAAAATCGAATCTCGACAAAGAAAATCGATCTTGATCTGCATCTTGTACCCGAGCCAGCCGAAAATATCGATATTGTCCCAGCCTTCTTTGTTATCGCCGCGCGGCGGGTAATAGTTAATGCGCACGACGTGGGCAAAGTCCTTGTAAAGTTCGGGGTACACCTCAGGCTGCAGGATGTATTCCAGCACCGACAGTTTCGATTCTTCTTTGGTCTTGAAGGAATCCGGATCGTCGAGCACTTCGCCGTCGCGATTGCCGAGGATGTTGGTAGAGTACCAGCCATCCAGTCCCAGCATTCGCGATTTCAGGCCAGGCGCCAAAATCGTCTTCATCAACGTTTGCCCGGTTTTGAAATCCTTGCCGCACACGGCCACGCCCCGCTCGTTCGCCAGATCCATCAAGGCCTGGACATCGACAGTCAGATTGGGCGCGCCGTTAGCGAAAGGCACTCCCGATTTCAGGGCGGCGTAGGCATAAATCATCGACGGGGCGATGGCTTTATGGTTGTCGCGCATTGCCTGCTCGAATGATTTCAAATTGCGATGAACGGCATGCGGCTTCAGGAAGATTTCGGTGGAGGCCGCCCAGATCATCACCAGCCGGTCGCACTTGTTCTTGCGCTTGAACTCGGCGATGTCATCAATAAGCTGTTTGGCCAGCTCGAGCTTGTTCTTGCCCTTCTTTACATTCGTGCCGGTAAGTCTTTTGACGTAAGTCTGGTCGAACACCGCCTTCATCGGTTTGATCTTCTGGAGCGGTTTCTTCACTTGTTCCAGGAGTTCTTTTTCCAGCACGCCTGCGTGACGAGCGGCTTCGTAGGCTGAGTCAGGAAAGATGTCCCAGGCGCCAAACACGAGGTCGTTAAGGCTGGCGAGGGGCAAAAATTCCTTGATCGGCGGGACTCGATTGTCAGTACGTTTGCCAAGACGAATCGTACCCATCTGGGTGAGACTGCCAATCGGGTTCGCCAGGCCTTCTTTGATGGCCTCGACACCGGCCACAAACGTAGTGCTGACAGCACCCAGACCGACAAGCAGAACTCCGAGCTTACCTTTTGCCGGCGCTATCTCCGCGCCCTTTTTTACCGGCATTACTTAGACTTTACCTCCGAATGAATAAAGAACAGTTTCAGAAACGAACGATGATACATGAGAGGCGAGGGATTAGCACGTCGCGAGGTTGAGGGCGCGCGTATCCTCCGCGTGATTTCACAAGCGGGACGTTCGTGCCACTTCGGTGAGCAACAGGGCCGGATCGTTGGTGATCAGTGCGTGAACACCTAAATCGCGGGCGCGATTCAGCCACGCCACATCGTCTACGGTCCAGACCACGACAGGCAGGTTTGCGCGGGCCGCCGCGCTGATTAGCTTGGGCCTCGCGATGAACCGGTGAAGAAGGATTTCGTCCGCGCCGCAATCCAAAGCGAGAGCGACAATTCTTTCAGCACGAAGCCCGATACCGCCGCCATGGCGAGGCGCAAATAAAGCACCTGTTCGAATTGAGGGATCCAGCAGTTTTGTTTGCTTGAGCGCAGGAAGGTCAAAGCTTACGAGCACTACGTGATGCTGAAAACGATAATTATTGATTAGGTCTGCGACTGATCGAACTAAGTCATCCGAACTCTTAGCGTCGGTTTTCAGCTCGATGTAAACGATGAAGTTGTCGGCAGCGCGATCGCTTACTAACTGAAAGACGTGTTCAAGGCTCGGCACGCCTTCACTTGCGTAGTTGTCCTTAGCTTTGAACCAGCTTCCGACATCCAGTTTGCCAAGTTCCACAGAAGTCATTTTTGCAACAGCGCCGTCGATCAATCCTGTCCGCCCTAATGTGGCGTCATGAATTACAACCGGCACGCCGTCACGCGCCAGACGCACATCGAGTTCGATACCATCCGCATTGTCATCGAGTGCTTTAGTGAATGCCGCGATGGTGTTCTCGGGCGTTGTGGCCGATGAGCCACGGTGCGCAATGATGAGCGGCAGCCTGGAGCGCAAAGCTTGAAATTGGTTGGTGTTATCGTGCGAGATCGTTTTGAGGGTAACTTACACGCTTCAATTTAATGTCAAAAGTTCCCACGGGAATTTTCACCTGCGCTTTTACCGGAAGCCGCCGCGCGTCTTCGGTAACCCAAATTGAAAGTGTTCCGCGAGTGCGAATTACGCGATCGTCGCCGAAAATGGCCGGCTCAACTCGGATGGTATTAACGCGGCCCACGGCAGTCTTAATCTTCTTACGTTCCATTACTTTGACCGAACAACGGTAAACGCGCCCGTTATCGACCATCGGCACGTCAAACGTCTGTCCGGGCTGAAGCTTCTGGGTCCTTACAAAATAGAGAACGGTAAGCACGTCCTGGATTGGCTCGACGAAATCCACCGTCGCGCTGTTGATTGGCTTCATCTGGTCCGGGCCATAGTCGGTCCATGTAGCTTTACCGGTCGCATGGTCAAATACTGCCTCGCTGGTTCGCACGCGGCCGCGATCCTCTTCTACTTTCTTAGTGCGGAGCACGGTAAAAGAGTCACCTGCGACCACAGAGTCCACTTGTAGACGATACTTGGCGCCGAAAAGCTTTAGCAGAAATCCCTTCGCCGTGGCCTCGCCATTAATGTCCCAGACACCTTTCACAGAACCGGTTGACGGCTTTGCGCTGAATCGCAACTCGCCGACGTTCACTCCCCGCAAAAGGCTGCGATTGAATTCTGCCAAATAGACAAGCTCTTCGGCTTGTGAAAAAGGCAATTCAGGCTTCGCCGGCGCCTGGGCGTGAACCGCAAGAGATGTGACGGCCAGGACGACGGCCATGAAACCGCCGCGAACGAACTGGAAAACTGCTTTTGAATATGATTTGAACAATTCCGTGACCTATCTAAAAAAATAAAATTTCAGAGCGAGGAGAGCCCAGGCGATCGCAAATCCAAGCGCGGCCTGATACTCGCGATAACGTTTGTAAAGACCGGCGTCGAACTTCTTGTTTGACTCGCTTCTCAAAAATGCCCACGGCCGGGGGAAAAATAAAGGGACCGCTTCGGCGTATCGACGGTATTTCTTACCGAACAGCTCCGTGAGCGTCGCGGATTCGACGCGCATAACGGGTACATAGATGCCCAGGAACAGAGCGACAAAGATTACGGCCAGAAACCAGCGGCCGCCGGCGATGGTAAAACCCAGACCCATGATGAAGCTGCCCAGGTACAGAGGATTGCGGGTGTAGGCATACGGTCCGCCGGTCGCCAAAGCGTCATTTTTTCTCAGATGGCCCGAGCCCCACGCACGCAGGGCCAGCCCGGGAAGAGCCACAAGTCCGCCTATTATCAGTGTCCACAGCTGTGGACGGGCAAAAAACAGGAACAGCCCAGCGCACAGAAAACCGAGGGGCACGCGCCAGCGCTGCATCCAGGTTCCACCGCGGCGCGTCAACGATTTGGCTCCAAAAATGGGATTTCCGAAACAGAAAAGGAAAGAATGGGCGGAAAACAGTGAAAGCCCGAAGCGCAAAGCAGACGTAACTGCTGGCGCGATGCCCGCAGCGTCTCCCCAGACATCAGCCCGCGCTTCGGACTTTCAGGCGTTCGATGAGGCGATGTTGCATCGGGTTGTCCCTCAAAAATTTTTCTCACGCGGTCACCTCCAGGCGCGGTCTCATCAGCGCCGAGGCTTTCTCAAAAACTTCGACGGGCGTAATCGCGGTCATGCATCGGTGATCGATGGGGCAATCGCGCAGCATACAAGGGGCACAGTCCGGTGGATGCCGAATCACCAGGCCCAGCGGACCAAAGGGCCTTGTGGTCACCGGGTTTGTCGATCCGAAGATCACGACGGTCGGCGTTCCGACAGCCGGGCCGAGGTGTGCAGGGCCGGTATCATTCGTGACCAGCAGATCCGCGACACTGATAAGGGCTGTGACCTCGGCCACTGAAGTCTCGCCTGTTAGCATCACCGGTTTATGTTTGGTCTGGCTGCTGACGCTTTCCGAGACATCTTTTTCCGCCGGTGAACCGATCAAGGCGACCGCCGCTCCTGACTGAATGAATTGATCCGAAAGCTCGGCGTAACGCTCTGACGGCCAGCGCTTCGCCCGGCTGTTGACTGAACCGGGGCATAGCAAGACCAGCGGCGTCCCTTTATCGATTCCGTGACGCCGCAAGAGCTCACGCGCTTCTTGTTTTCTTGTTTCAGCGATGCTCAAGGCAAAATCAGGCTCGCCATCAGACTCCGTTGCCTCGAGGGAGCTTCTCCCAGTCAGTGCGCGCTCGAGCTCTCCGACGATGTTCAGATAGTAGAAGACCTCGTGACGCTTATCTTTCCAGGCCGGCAAGCCAATCGGATGCGTCAGAAGAAAACCGCGTCGCTGAGTGTCATAACCAACGCGCACAGGCACACGCGCCATGAAGGCAATTGCCGCCGCTTCAAAGGCGTTCTGAAAGAGGACTGCGAGATCGAATCGGTGCTGCTTCCACTCGCCAACCTGCTTCAATGCTGAAACTAATCCCGTGCGTGGATAGATGAGAACTTCATCAGCGCAAGCTGCATCCAGAAAAATGTCGGAGGTGCCTGCCCGGGACACGAGAGCAATGTGAGCCTCTGGCAGCAGGCGCCGCAACGCGCGGAGCGCCGGCACGCACATTACGGCGTCGCCCACCCAGTTGGGTGTCCGGACGACGACGCGTTTGATTTTGGTTGAATCTATCTTGCTCAAGAGAATTGCTTGGCGCCGTTAGGCGCCGCATCGGAAATCTCGGCCACTCTCAAATCAAGCTTTTCAATCCCTGCTCAATTCCAATCTGTGGCTGCCAGTCCAACTCACTCGTAATTCGCGTTAGATCGGAAACGTAATTCACGGGCACGGGCACCTGCAACTGGTGTTCTTCATCGATTACCGGGTTGCACTGAATTGTTTCGGCGATTCCGTCGATGATTTCGCGTAGCGACCGCGCGTTGTCGCGGCCGCCGCCCAGATTATACAACCCGTGAGTCACGGGCGAGTCGATGAACGCCTCGCAGGCCCTTACGAAGTCTTCAACATGGAGTATGTCGCGCACCGGCCGGCCATCAAGCGGCAACCGTATTGGCCAGCCTCGCTTTACCGCTTCGACATAGTGGGTCACGAACCCATTCGCATTTCCGTCTGTGGGCCGTGCATAAACCGTCGACAGCCGGAAAATACAGGAACGAAAACCTCGTTCCGCCGCATAAAACTGAACGTACTTCTCGGCGATTAATTTGGACCATTCCAGCGCCGTCTGATTACGAAACTCAGTACTGCAACTTTCCGGCACCTCGTCGTACTCGTCGGCATTCGATCCATAAACGTCTTTGGTCGAAGCGAGGATGAAAACCGAACCGGGCCGCATTTGTTCGAGCACCTTCACTGTGCCTTCGACGTTCGTGCGAAAGCAGAGCTCAGCATCGGCAGGATTCTTGCTCGAATGGGCCGCTAAGTGAATTACAACGTCGTACTCGCCGACGCGCGCCACGTCGAGAGGGTTGAGAATGTCGAGTTGTGAACGGCGAGAGAAGTCATCTGCTTCGAGGAGAGTGCGGACGTGAATGCCGAGGTAACCGCTGCCGCCTGTAACGAGAAGTCTCATTTTTAGAGTTTCAAGTTTCGAGTTTCAAGTTTCAACGTCTACTTGAAACCAGCTGTCACAAAAACAAACCACACTCTGAATCGCGTGCGCGAATTTCTAAACTTGAAACCTAAAACCTGAAACTCGGAACTCGAAACTTGAAACCCGAAACTACTGCTTCTTTTTCCAGCGCACGCCGTCTTTTGTATCTTCCAGAACGATCCCGAGAGCGGCAAGCTCGTCGCGAATTTCATCCGCCCGCGCGAAATCACGGCGGTGACGCGCTTCCTGCCGTTCGTCAATCATGGCCTGGATCTCCGTATCCAGCATTTCGCGTTGAGGCTTTCCAAAAATGTTCAGCACGCTGTCGAACCGCTCAATCGCCGCCAGGATTTCCCGCTTGTTGTCTTCCAGCAACTGACCCTTCGCCAACGCAGTATTCACTTCACGAGACAGTTCATGAATCGCGGCGAGCGCTACCGACGTGTTCAAGTCGTCGTCCATGCCGGCTTCGAAATCTTCGAGTGCCTTTCCGGTAATAACGTGCAGTCTGTCGTTGCGTCCGAAGTCAGCCCGGGCTTCTTCCAGCCGCGCCCGAAAATCGCGAAGACTCTCCACCGTCTTTTCCGCACCGCGCAAGGCATCGAAAGTGAAGTTGAGCTGCTTGCGAAAGGGAACACTCAAAAGAAAGTAACGCACCGCGCCGGCCGAAAAGCCCTTCGCCGCGACATCGCGAAACGTGTAGTAGTTGCCCTTGGACTTCGACATCGTCTCGCCTTCGACCTTCAGATGCTCGAAGTGATACCAGTAACGCGCGAACTGTTTCCCGGTGGCGCCCTCGCTCTGCGCGATTTCGTTTTCGTGATGGGGAAACACGAGGTCGATGCCGCCAAGATGGAGGTCGAAAGTCTCGCCGAGATACTTCATCGACATCGCCGAGCATTCAATGTGCCAGCCGGGACGGCCGCGGCCGATGGTTGCGTCCCAACCGGGTTCGTCCGGGTTCGCCGCTTTCCAGAGCGCGAAGTCCCGCGCGTCCTCTTTTTCGTACTTGTCCGTGTCGATGCGATCGCTGGCGCCGGCGATGTTGCCGGCAAAGTTGATCTTCGAGAGCTTTCCATATTCAGGAAAGGAATTGATCCGGTAATAGATGGAGCCGTCCGACTGGTACGCGTGGTTTCGTTCTCTTAACTTTTCAACAATTGCCACCATCTCGGGGACATGCTGCGTAGCGCGTGGGGCTACTTCGGGACGTTCGCAGCCGAGCGATTCAAAGTCTTCCCAGAACGCCTCGATGTATTTCGCCGTGTATTCGTCGAGTGACTTTCCTGCTTCGCCGGCTTTGGCGATGATGCGATCGTCCACGTCCGTGAGATTCATTACGTGTGTGACGCGAAAACCTTTGAACCTCAGATAACGCCGCATCACATCCGCAGCAATCGCCGAACGAAAGTTTCCGATATGGCCATAATCCCAAACCGTCGGGCCGCAGTAGTAAAACTTCGCCTCGCCATCAACCATTGGGCGAAACTCTTCCACCTGTCCTGAGAGCGTGTTATGGAGACGCAGCATTCCAGCGAGTCTAGGGAAGGGAATTGTGCGAGTCAAACGGTAGTCGTTGCAAGCAAACCAGTCCATAGAATAGAGTACGGCCCATCTGATCGTTCCAATCTGATTTCCAGCGGAGGCCTTTAATGTCACAGGAGCACGTGAACGTTGTTCGTGGTATGTACGAAGCATTTGGGCGGGGCGATATTGCTACAGTCCTCGCGGCGCTTGATCCAAACGTCGAATGGTGGGAAGCCGAGAACTTCATCTATGCCGACAACAATCCTTACGTCGGTCCCAATCGCGTTCTGGAAGGAGTGTTCATGCGAATCGTCGCCGAATGGGATGGATTTGCCGTGGCTCCGACGGAAGTGCACGACGCCGGTGACACGGTGATCTCTGAGGGCCACTACAGCGGCACATTTAAGAAGAATGGGCGCAATGTGCGATCGCAGTTCGCGCACTTCTTCACGTTCCGCGACGGTAAGATTGTAAAGTTCCAGCAGTACACCGACACCGCGCAGTTTCAAAAAGCGGTGGCCTAAAGGCGAGATTCTCGCAAAGGCGACACGGCGCAAAGAAAAGCAAAACCAGATTGTTGAGTCAATGAAACGAGTTCTTCGAGCTCTCGGAAACGTGATGTTCATCGTGCTCGGGATTCTGTCTGCCGGCATGGGATTGAAAGGCTTCCTTCTTTCCAGCCGCTTTATCGATGGCGGTGTCACCGGTGTTTCGATGCTTTTGGCGGGTGTGGTCGGGTTGCCGCTTTCAGTTTGGCTGCTCATCGTCAACCTGCCGTTTGTCGCAGTCGGGTTCTTCCAACTCGGAAAACGGTTTGCCATCAAGAGCGCCCTGGCAATTGCCGGGTTGGCCGTCTGCCTGGTCATCATTCCTTATCCGGACGTAACCTCTGACAAATTATTGACTGCAGTCTTTGGTGGATTTTTTATTGGCGCCGGAATCGGCCTGGCGATCCGTGGCGGGGCCGTGCTGGATGGGACTGAGATAGCAGCCCTGCTGGTCAGCCGCAGCAGCCACCTGCTCAAGGTCGGTGACGTAATCCTCATTCTCAATATTTTTATTTTCCTGTCGGCCGCGTTCTTCCTGGGAATTGATGTGGCTTTGTACTCGATTCTTACCTATGCGACGGCCTCAAGAATGATTGATTTCCTGCTGCACGGAATCGAGGAGTACACGGCGATCACGATCATTTCGCCGGAGTACAAAGCGATAAAGGATGCGATCATGAATGACTTGCATCGCGGACTGACCGTTTATCGCGGGCACGGCGGCTTAGGCAGTACGGGCGTCAGTGATTCTGAGCAGGAGATTCTTTTTTGCGTGGTGACGCGTTTGGAGATCCACAACGTCAAGAAGGTAGTGGAAGAAATCGATCCGACAGCGTTCGTAACAACGCATGCCTTATCTGATGTCCAGGGTGGTTTGATTAAAAAGCCGATGTACCACTGAACTGAGTGGCTCAAGCGTCCCGCCCGTGAAGATCACGCGCGTGCCACATCAATCAGCCGGTGGTGGGTATAGCCGGTCGAATTCCGGATCGTCGCGGATAATCTCCAGGTCCGGGTCTTTCCTCGCCCAGTCGGCATCCCGGAATCCGGCTTCGTGCGCTTTACGCAGCGCGTCCAGCGCTTCCGGCTTCTTCTTCATTAAACAGAATGTGCAAGCAGAGTTGTAGAGTACCGAGGCATCATCCGGCCGCAGGCTGATTGCCAGATTAACTTCGCGCATCGCGTCGTCAATGCGATTAAGAGTTGCGTAATCATTCGACAAGGCGACACGCGCGCGAACATCTTCCGGTACTTTCCGCAGATGCGATTCGACCACTTGCACGCGACGCTGTCGCCAATGTTTTAGCTGATCGGTCTTGCCCAGCGCACCCAGCGCGTTACAAATTGGTGTGTAGATGTTGTAGTCCTCGCCGGCCATCTGCACGGCCACTTCGGCAATCTCCACAATTTCGTGGTGACGACCCATCGAAAAGAGCGTGCGGCCCAGCACGTAGTAGCCGCCTTCACAGTCAGGTTTGCGGGCGAGCGCGCCACGCGCTAGCCGCACGGCTTCCTCGTACTGCTGTTCTGCGTAACACACCCAGGCGCGCGCAATGTCTGCCTCAGGCAACTGCGGTTGGAGAGCTACAGCACGAGCCGCCGCCTCTTTCGCGCGATCCATCCATATCTGTTCATGGCCATAACGGTAGTAGTGCAACGCGCATACGTTTGCGACGGCGGCGTAAGCGAGAGCGAAACGCGGATCAAGCGCCCCAGCGCTCTCAAACATCTCGCGGGCCAGCTCCAGATCCTGGCGCGATTCGCGCCGCGCGTAGCTGCGCCCGCGCAGGTACATGTCGTAAGCCTGAAGATTTTCGGTGGGCTTCGCGGCGAGCTCTGCCTGTTCCTGTGGCGACAGGGTGACGCGCAACGCTTCCGCGATCTTGCGCGCGATCTCGTCCTGCAGCTCAAAGATGTCCTGCATCTCGCGGTCATAGCGCTCAGACCACAGCGGAAAGTCAGTCTTCGTATCCACCAATTGCGCGCTTATGCGGAGCCTTGAGCCTGACCGCCGCAAAGTGCCGGTGAGCACATAGGCGGCCGACAACTGCTGCCCAATTTGCGCAGGTGTTACCGGCCGGTCGCGAAAAGTAAGCACGGTCGGGCGCGAGAGCACGTGCAGGTCCTTAATCTTTGAAAGCTCAGTGATGATGTCTTCCGTGATGCCGTCGCGCAGGTACTCGTCATCTTTCGCGCCACTGCCATTCTCGAAATAGAGGACCGCCAGCGGGCGTTGCGACAATCGGGCCGCTTCAACTCGGCCCGAGTCGGTTACTTCGACTGAACGCTTGCGGCCCGAGTCGAGGTCACGTTTGAGACGCAGCAGATCGGTCTTGAATTCCGTGGCTGATTGATAACGCAACGAACGGTCTTTTTCGAGCGCCTTGTCGAGAATCCGACCGAGTTCCTGCGGCAGGGAAGGGTTGAGCTGATGAATGGACGTCGGATCGCGATTGAGGATCGAGTCAAAAACGACTGCAGAGGTGTCTCCCTGGAACGGGAGCACGCCGGTCGCCATCTGATACAAAACTGTGCCGAAGGAAAATAGATCCGTGCGCGCATCAGTGATCTCTCCGCGTGCCTGCTCCGGTGACATGTAAGTGATCGTCCCCATGGTCGTGCCCGCCGACGTCAACTGATCCTTGCGCATCGTCTCAACCATGGAATCGGGATCGGATTTTTTCTGATGGTCAATCTTCGCGATCCCGAAGTCGAGGATCTTTGCCTGCCCACGCGAAGTAATAAAGATGTTCGCCGGCTTCAGATCGCGGTGGACGATTCCCTTTGAGTGTGCAGACTCCAGCGCGTCAACAACTTGCGCGCTGAGCGTCAGCAGAGACTCGATGTCGAGTGGGCTGCGCCGGATCCGTTCGGCCAGTAGTTCGCCGTCCAAGAGCTCCATCACGATGAAATGCTGTGAATCGAATTGTTCGATCCCGTGGATGGTGCAGATGTTGGGATGATTGAGGGCCGATGCCGCGCGCGCCTCTCGCTGGAAACGCTGGAGCAGGTTCTGGTCGTCGGCCATGGTCGGAGTCAGAAACTTCAGTGCAACGTGGCGGCCAAGATTTGTGTCTTCGGCTTCATACACGACGCCCATGCCGCCTTCGCCGAGCTGCGAGGTAATCCGGTAGTGCGAGATTGTGCGGCCTATCATTTTTTCAGAACCCGACATGTTGGGGAGGGGATAGTAGTATAGCCGACAAGCGGTATCAAGGAGATGATTGCCATCGCGGCTGTTTTGCTTTGCGCCTTCTGATCCTCTTTGCGTCTTGGCGAGAAACTTCTTCTTTGCTGGCTGATGTTCACGCAAAGGCGCAAAGACAGTCCCAAGGCGCAAAGAAATCAAATTAGGCCAGTGTTTTAATTTCTCTTCATTTGAAATGTTCAAAGCCTTGCGCCGGAAGGTCCCACTCGCGGTCCTTTTCACGAATACGAATGCTGCCCGTCTTGTCGGTGATTTCACCAATCAAAGAAACTTCGACGCCGTCGACTCGCTTGGGAAGCCGATCGACGTTTTCCGGTGAAACGGTGAAGAGGAGTTCAAAATCTTCGCCACCGTGCAAGGCCAGCGCCAGCGGGTCGAGCGCGCGACGGCCGCACAATTTGATTACATCCTTGTCCACGGGAATTGAGGCAGACTCGATTACCGCGCCTACGCCGCTTTCGGCGCACAGGTGCGCAAGATCCGAAGACAGCCCGTCACTGATGTCGATCATTGCCGAGGCCAGTTGTTCAGTGCCGAGTACGATACCCCAACCGACGCGAGGTGAAGGACGAAGTTGGCGGCCGAGAAGTGACTGGATGGCTTCGTTATCAGAGCCTTCTGATGACCCACCCGCTGACGCAGGTGGTACTGACCCAATCCGCGCTCCCAACTCAATCAGTTTCAATCCGGCGGCGGCACCTCCGAGTGTGCCAGTCACAAAAACCTGATCGCCCGGCCGTGCTCCCGATCTCATGATTGCTGAGCGGGTACTTACCTCGCCCATTACGATCGAATCAATCACGATCTTGTCTTTCGATCTGGAGATATCTCCACCGGCGAGCGCGACACCAAACTTGTCCGCGAGGGCCAGGTAACCTTCGTAGAACTTGTCTTTAAAATCGCCTTGCCAGATTTCCTCAGGCAGACCGAGGGAAAGGAATGAGTAAGCGGGCCGGGCGCCCATGGCCGCGATATCGGACAAAGAAACCGCCAGGGCCTTATGCCCCAGCAGGCGGGCCGGCGTCGAGGCTCGGTGGAAATCAACGTCTTCGATCAGCAAGTCAGTGGTGATCACTGAGTCTCGCCCGAGCGATTGGCTAATGACTGCCGCGTCATCGCCGATTCCCTTTAGGACGCGTGACGACGTCTCTCGCGATTGAACTTGCTCGCGAAGCAGGCGAATGAATTCGAACTCGTTCATGCTGGCAGGCTAGAGGTTCCGGCGCATCGATTCAAGGCCGCCCTCGATCGTTTCGATCGAAGTGGAAAAAGAAAATCGCACGTGGCCTTCGCCGTGAGGCCCGAAGACTGCGCCGGGCACAGTGGCCACTTGCGCGCTATTGAGCAAGACTTCGGAAGCTTCGCGGCTGTCATTACTTATCCGGGTGATATCTGGAAAGGCATAGAATGCGCCGGCTGGAGAAGTGCAAGTTAATCCGAGCTCGTTTAGGCCGGCCAGTAAAAGATTGCGACGTTCGAGATAAGCTGCGCGTGAGCTCTCAAGAAAATCTGATGCAGTCGTGAAGGCCGCGAGGGCCGCCCACTGGGTCGGAGTCGAGACGCCATTGGATGAATAGAGAATCGCCTTACGCAGTCCGGTCATCCAAGGTTCGGTAGCCGCCACGTATCCGATGCGCCATCCGGTCATAGCAAACGATTTCGAGAGCGTGAAGCAGGTGATGGTTCGCTCGAGCATATTGTCGAATGAGGCGATCGAAATGTGCTCGCCCTCATAAACAATGTCTTCGTAAGCTTCATCGGCGATCACGATCAGATCGCGTTCGATGGCAAAGCGTGCAACCTCTTCAGTTTCCGTTCTAGTGAAAACAACTCCCGAAGGATTAGTGGGCGTGTTGAAATAAATTGCGCGTGTTCGCTCGTTTGTGTAGTTGGCCAGCGTTTCGGCAAATCCATCGCGACGGGCTTCATCAGTTGAAACCAACACGATGCGGCCTTCGCAATGCGCAACTAAATCCTTGATCGGTGTCCAGTATGGCGAAAACACAAGTACTTCATCGCCGGGGTTAACAACCGACTGAAACGCGGCGAACAAGCCCTGCATGCCGCCATTGACGACCAGAACATTCTCAGACTTGACCGGAATCTGATTACGGTTGGCGAGCTTGTCCGCGATGGCGGCGCGTAGCTCGGGAATTCCTGACGACGCCGCGTAACGCGTCTTGTTTTCCGTAAGAGCTTGTGTGATCGCCGCTTTAATGTGATCGGGGGTCGGCAGGAAAGGCTCGCCGCCTTCGAACTGGTAGACACTGTTGCCCTGGGCGCGCAATTCCATCACGCGATTGCGAATGTTCACAATGTCTGAGAAGCCAACTTCGTCAAAGCGCGCGGCAAGACGGAATCCGGCGGCGGTGGCCAGCATGTTGTGTTAATGAACCTCCGATTTTTGGGGCGGGCTAATCTAAGAACTGAAGATTATAGACTGCGTTCCTGAACGCGTCTATCGGAGGTGGCATTTGATTTTGACCTAATTTTACTTCGCGCCTTTGGCAACTCTTCGCGCCTTTGCGTGAAATCCATTCTGCGCACGTCATATTTCCACGCAAAGACGCAAAGCAACGCCGAAGGCGCCACGAAGAACTGCAAAACAGGTTGCTACCTGGCACTTCTTCGACTCGGTCTCGATGAATAAAGTTGAAATGTGAAATGAGAGGGAAGCAAGGTCAGCCAAGGCCGTACTTGATACTTCACCTTTAATCCCACGCCTGAAGTCTGACGCGCTAAATGTAACTGTTGACAAGGGAAAGTGCGGACGGTAACATGCGCAGCAGTTCGCGTCACCGCTTAATTTCAGCCGGCGATGCTTGTCCATTTGCTGTCACGCTCTTCTTTAAATAATGACTTCCGCTGCCGCAATTCCGGAAAAGCTTTTTTTCAAAATTGGCGAGGTCTGCGATTTGGCTGGAGTGCAGGCCCACGTGCTGCGTTACTGGGAAACCGAGTTTCCGATGCTGGCGCCGCAAAAAAACAGGGCCGGTCAACGCACCTATCGCCGGCGAGACGTGGAGATGGCTTTGCGAATCAAACAACTGCTTTACGATGAGCAATACACGATTGCCGGCGCCAAGAAAAAGCTGGCCACCGAACTCCGCGGCGGGCCGGCGCGCGACAGTGGCGAAACTGAGCGGGCCAGACCGGCGGGCCGCAGCCTGAAACCGCCGCCGTCGCTGGCTGCGCGCTATGCTGGTTCTGCCCCGGCTGCGGCGCAAGCCACTGATAACACCCCGCCAACTGAAGACCAAAAAGCAGCACTTCGAGAGATCGCCATGGAGTTGCGTGAGATCCTGAATTTGATGGACGAGAGTGACGCGCAACTGAAACCCAACCGCGCAAAGAAATAGTGGCAGGGTGTCGACCGTTGAATTGAAACCACGCGCAAGATGCGCGATGCCACATCAACCGTCGATAGTTTGACAATGCGTCATTTCAAGTCATACTAAAAATGATTTGACGGGACGTGGCGCAGCCTGGTAGCGCGCACGCTTGGGGTGCGTGAGGTCGCTGGTTCGAATCCAGTCGTCCCGACCAGCAAAAAAGGCTTTCCGATTTTCGGAAAGCCTTTTCATTTTTACCGGCGCCTCTCTAGGCGGATTACATCTTCGTCGCTTTGGTACTGGGCGCTTTACTATTAGCGGGCTTTGCCGGGCTTGTCTTGGTTGTCGGGGCGGGCGTGACAGTCGTCGGCACGTCCATGAAACCGCCCGCGAGGGTAAGTACACACATCGCGCTGTACTGCGGATGTGAGCCGCATGAGATTCCGGCGACCTTATAATCTCCGCTCATCACGCGGTTGCGATGGCCGCGGCTGGGGAAACCGTCATCGATTAACCACGTCAGCAAGCGCTCCCGCGCAGAATCATTTCCATAAGTAATGTTCTCGCCGATATTTCCTTGCCAGTTTCCAAAAGGCTTAACTCGATCTTCAATCATCATCCGGTTAGCTCCCTGATGACCGGTGTTGCCGCTGCCGCTCTGCTCTTTGACGTGTGACATCGCGGCCAGGGACAGCCCCTGAGATGGGTTTAGCGGTCCGAGCGGTTTAGCGCTGCGCAGGAATTTGATGGCGTCGTCCACCGCTGTCCAACCTTCTTCGGTCACCAGTGCAGCACCGTTAGACATTTTGTATTGCTTGCCGTTGAAGAGCGGCTTTAATTTCTCGAGGTAAGACGCATACAGCTGAGGATTAGCACGTGCCTGATTGATCTCATTGAGCAGATCTCGTTCAGGCTCAGACATGCT
>DATENS010000241.1:0-12669 GCA_035274925.1 Pyrinomonadaceae bacterium
AGGAGGCGCGGGCCTCGGTCTGTCAATTGTGGCTTGGATTGTCGAAGCGCACGGAGGAAGCGTGCACGTCGAAAGTGTGACTGATCGTGGCAGCAAATTCACCGTTGACTTGCCAATGAGCTCCCAATGAAGAACCGCTAGAATATTCCTCTAAGAAGAAAACTACCGTCGCCGTCAAAATCACCGACATGTTCGGCGAAGAAGTCTTGGAAGTTGCAAACACCTGGCGAGTAACAAAAAACAGGAGCGACTAGCGATCCTAGTGCTTCCCGGTGCGCCGCTCCAGCTTCTTTAGCACTTGAAGTAAGCGCTTCTTCTGGGATTCTTTCTCCAATCCGTCAATTCGTTTCGCAAGCACCCTTCTGAAGTTTTCTTCATGTTTGCCGGCGATCACGGGCAAAGCCTTTTCCGCGTACATCGGCAACTGGTTGTTAGGGCTCTTCGTTAGTTGTTCGATAAGCAACGGGGCGCAGACATCCGTATAGGGCTTGAGTGCCGCAAGTTTCGCCAGAATCCCGACCGCGTGGTCTCTGCTGATTACCGAACCTGCATCCGCGATAGCCAGTATCTTCGGCAGCATCGCGCGGACGGCTTTCGGTTCCAGTGCCGCGATCGAGTCCAACGCTGTCATCGCTCCCCACACGAGCCGATTGTTCTTGCTGTCCAGAAGCTGTCCGAATTCCTTCGCGTGGGCGCCGATAAGTTCCGGCCGTCTTTCGCCAATCTCATAGAGAACCTTGATGCAGTCACTCTGAATATTTTTGTCTTTGTGGTTGAGGTTCTCGACGAGTTCCCTGACAGCTCCTTTGTCGCGCGACTCTACGATCCGTTCGGCTAGTTCCTGATTCGGAACCTCGTCGCGACGGTTGAGAGCGGTGGCAAGTTGATTGAGGATTGTCATGTGGGAATATTACCAGCAACTCAGGAGTTACGGTGTCCGAGATGAATTTGTTGCTGGGGAGTCGTCACTATCAGCAGCTGGATACATGGTTTTGTGTGCATGCAGCAGTTCAAAGTAGAGAGTTTGGGCCGATCGCTTTCCGGTAAAGAGCGCCAGCCCGAGGAAGAAAACGGAAAGAACGAGAAAAGCAATAAACATTCGCAGATTAAATCCGAGCTGGACAAAGAAAAACAGTAGTGCCGCCAGCGAGATGAGAGCGAGATTGAAAACTGTCGCGCGCACGAGGCGATGTTGATTCAATCTTCTTTCCATAGCCTCGTAGACTTCCGGGCTCTTCGTCAATATCTCCACCCGCAACGCCAGCGGACTCGGCGAGTCGTCAGAAGGCGGAGATGGGCCACCGCCTACGATAAAGTTGTAAGGCAATGCGCTGACAGCTTTGTCGAAGATCACTCCCATCATGTACGCAACACCGACCAGGCCAACAGAAAGCTCGGTACTCCATTGTTTCAGCCCCTCGAGATGGACCCAGCTAAAACCAAAGACCGTGAGGATCAGGAGTGATATCCAAATGATCGCCTGAAATCCGATCAGAACAAGTTCTAAAATTATCGATGTATCTTTGAGGTCTCGCATCAAGCCCCTTTTCCGATATTCCCATTGTTACTGCTAAGTCTAATCAGCTCAGACACCCCACTTGCTGACAATAAGTCCGATGATGAGTCCACCAACTGCGCCCAGGATTAGGATGGGCGCAAATGCTTTTGTGATCATCGCATCGGGCAAACTCAACAAGATACCGAAGATAAGCCCGCTCGCCCAACCCGGTAAGGGCAGACGGGCCGCGCCGATGACAAACCCGATGGCGAAGCGGTTGAGAAACGCCCCCAGCAAAGCGGCCCGCTTGTCGGAGAATGAGAGCGGGATCATCGAAGCGGCGGACAGCGCGCCGTAGACGAGGCCGCAGATAGTGCCGAGCAGGATTCGAGACATTGGGGACTCCACTTAAGGGTATTCAGAATGAGATCGCCCACGAAGCATAGATCACGATCCGACGGACGAGAAGCCTTCGGTCCTCAGATTCCCAAGGTCCGTTGTGGCCATTCGCCGAACGAGAATCCACGTCGCCGTTCTGTTAGTTCAAAGGTTTATTCTCCGCACAAGCATCTGGGGAGAAAATTCATTGGCCACAAGGGTCCCCCCATGGGGATAATCTGAATACGATCAAGCAAAGGCTAAGGAATTGATCCGATGAGAAAGCAAAGGCTGCCTGTTCGCTTCAACAATCAGAAAATAAAACAAGGAAGAGGCAAAGCCCACAAAGATGACGCCAGGATGACGACATTTTGTCGCTAGACCTAACCGGACGAAGCATGACTTTGACGGCTGTCGGTCCGGTAAATATTGGTTCATCTCGTTTCGTAAGATCAGGTAAGATGCCTGCGCATGGACTTAAAATCCGTTGACCGTAAGGTCGTGTGGGTTCGACTCCCACCCTCGGCACCAATCGCATCAAGTTTACAGTCAGTTGCTGTTCGCAGCTGACGGATTTACTCCGTTGCGCACGGCGTTTGGTTCAAATTGTTGAGGAAATTTGAGCCTGCCGTTCATTTTTAACTCCCTCATCGGTGCGCAGGCTCGGGAGCTAATATGACTGCATGCTTTAGACAGCAGGACCAGCACGATGCCTTTTAGAATCCAGACTATGAACCGCCGAATCTAAATTCAGGAAAAATCACTTACACAGTTAAACCAGTCGTGACCCTCTATCCGATGGATCGTCTTGGCGGCGGTTTTTTACAGGGTAAGCACTGCCGCTCGCGCTTCAGCTTTCATTGCCAGTGCGCTTGCCGGTTTGAGGGGGCGCGTCACTAATACCGGGCAGGGCGCTTGCCGCAAGACTCGATCGACGTTTGAGCCGAACAACGTTTGTAGACCAAAACCTGCGCCGTGCGCGCCAATGCAGATGAGATCGATTTTATTCTTTTCGGCGTATTTCAGGATTTCGCGATAGGGCTGACCTTCGCTGACAGCGTGCTTGATGTTGCACCAAAGGTGCGCGTCTGGTGGTACAGCCTTCTGCAAACGCCTCGCAGCTTTGTGATAGTTCCCCTCCTGGCCGAGTGGGTACCACGAAATTTCTGGCTCGTTAATCGAAAAGGGCGGCAACACGTGCAGTAGATGCAACTCTGATTGGTACTCCTGGGCGAACGACAGAGCAGAATTGAGCGCCATCTCCGAATAATCTGAGAAGTCGTAAGCTACGAGCACCCGCTTGAGTTCAATCTCGTTTGCTAAGCTATCCACCCAGTCGTGCTCGTCGCTGTGCATGACGAGCACGGGACAAGGTGCCTTGCGACAAACTGACTCGGCTGTCGAGCCAAGCAAAGCCGCTCTATGCGGCCGGCGGCGCGAGCGCATCACAATCAGATCAACCGCATACTTGGCGGCTTCCTTTGTAATGGCCGCACCGATGTCGTCGCAGTTAACAACCAGAGTTTTCCAATCGAGTCCCGACAAATCGGGCGAACCCGTATATCTGACTAGCGCCTTTCTAATCTTCTCCGCTACTTTGTCATCTGAAAACGGCCTCGACTTCACATCACCGTCCAATTCGCAATGCAGAAGAATTAACTCGGCGTTATACGCGCGTGACAGTCCGACCGCGTATCGGAGCGCCTCATCCGAATCCGGCGAAAGGTCTGTCGGGCAAAGGATGCACTCGATCTTCATAAGTTTGTTCAGGGTCGCAGCCCTGCCTCCGCAGTGAACAGGTGCAACGACTGTGCCGGGCGCATAACGCAGGTTTTTCGGAGTGTGGAGAACTGACAACTGCGCACTAATCCGCGAGACATTGGGGATATTCCTCAGACTAAGATCACTACTTCCCTGCGGAAAGGGCTTTATGCTCTCTGAACTCGCGAAAATATTGCTGCTCTAATCGAGCCAGATGGGAATAGCTTTTGCTCTGGTTAGGTCTCGCTAAGTCAAGGCTTGCCTACTAAACGAGGAACTCTGAACCCAATGCAAAACGAACACCGACTGAATACAACCCTTATAGAGCGTGCGTATGCCTTGTCGCCTGTAAAGACGGTCGCGCATCAGTCGCCAAATCGGTGCCAACAATTGAAGCACTTGATCGGCAACACGCCTTTGCTTGCCATTCGGTTCGCCTTTAGAGGCAAAGAGCGCGTCATCTATGCCAAGGCCGAACACATCAACATGATGGGCAGCATCAAGGACCGGATGGCGTTTCATATTCTCAAGAAGGCTTATCAGGAAGATCGAATTCAACCGGGCGACACGATCGCCGAAGCGACCAGCGGCAACACCGGAATTTCCTTTGCCGCGATTGGCCGAGCATTAGGACATCCGGTCGTCATCTTCATGCCGGACTGGATGAGCCAGGAACGTATTGCGTTAATCAAGAGTGTCGGCGCCAGGATTGTTCCGGTCCGTCGGGACCAGGGTGGATTTCTCGGCAGCATCCAGATGACAGAAGAGCTGGCTCGTCAGAAACCAAACGTCTTTCTGCCGGCACAGTTTGCGAATGAGGCGAACGTCGAGGCTCACGAGAAGACAACCGGCCCCGAAATCTGGTGGCAACTCTTTTTCAATTCAATTAAGCCGGACGCTTTCGTGGCCGGCGTCGGCACGGGCGGAACGATCATGGGAGTTGGACAATTCCTTCGCCAGCGCAATCCCGCTATCAAACTGCATCCGCTACAACCGGCCGAATCACCAACCCTATCCACAGGACGCAAGGTCGGCCATCATCGCATCCAGGGGATTTCAGATGAGTTCATTCCCTCGATTCTGCAACTCGGAAAACTTGACTCGGTAGTGAGCGTCCACGACGGCGATGCGATCTTAATGGCTCAGAAGCTCGCAACGAGTTTGGGCCTCGGCGTCGGAATTTCATCGGGAGCTAACTTCATCGGCGCGCTGATGGTGCAGAACGAGATGGGCGATGACGCGGTGGTTACAACTGTCTTTCCAGACGACAACAAGAAATATCTCAGCACCGATTTGCTTCGCGATGAACCAGTGAAGCACGGTTACCTCGCGCCTGAAGTTGAGCTACTGGGATACGAGGCATTCAAACGAGTCTGCTATACGTGCTTTGATGGCGATGAGTAGTTAAGCACTTCGGTCTTCTCAGGCCCGACCTTGGCAAGATCGCACTGCTGTTTCGTTAGGGGGCTAACTTTTAACAAAAGCCGTCGAAGCAAGTCTAAGGAGTTTGCCCAGCCCTCTCGCGCTAGGTCTGATGTCTTCCCGCCGGAGATGATCCACCACTCCATAGACCAGAATGGGACATTCAGATCTGTTTGTTGAGCTGGCTTCAGATTTAGAATAACACTCACATTGGTTAGTGTTTCTACAATTTCTTGAGCCTCAGGCTCATGGATGAATTTGGTGAATTCATAAAAGACAACAAATGAATTGACAGCGCTAGTTCCCCAGTCCCAGGGTATGAATGTAACGTCTATGTAGGATCGCATCTCATATGGTAATTCTGGTTCAGCAATCTCGTGGGCAATTGTTATACAGGCCAACGTTCGAAAGAAACTGTTAGGGCCGTTAATGTCCCGGAAGAACTGCTGCAACTCAGGAAACGTCGTCGCTTCGGGAATCTCCGCAATCTTCGCCGGGTTTTCACGTAAGTCGACGTAAGGATGGCTTTCTCCATCATTGGGACGAAAAAAAGGAATGGGAAGCCAGTCACCGTGACCTACAGTTAGGAATATTTGCATAGATTGGCGTCCGGCATCTGCGGTACTCGCAGCTTACAACTCAAAGGTGTAGTGCGATCTTATTCTACATCACAAAGCCAACGTAGGGTTTCAATCATGGCGGGGCTAACTGTCGAGGTTGGGCGTGTGCGAGGACCTCTTCTAGACGAATGTCGTTCGGTCCATGAAAACATTGGCTTTCATTTTGACCATGACGATTGATCCTTTCAGAGCCACGCACGCAGTTGACGACGCGCTTTGAACAACTGAGACTTCGAGGTTCCTTCGGAGTGTCCCAACATCATGGTAAGTTCCCGGTGGTTGTGCCCGTGAAGGTGAAAGAGGATGAAGACCGCACGGTAACCCAATGGCAATTGGTTTATGGCTCGCGTCAGCGCAATCCGATTCAGAACTGCCATCCCTCCAAACTTTTCGCTTACAACGTGAACGGGAATCTGGTCATCATCGAGAGATACTTCGGGGTGCAGGCGCCGACGACGGAAATGCATTAGTACGTGATTCACCGTGAGCCGTCGCAGCCACGCCTCGAATGCTGACTCACCTCGAAATCCTCCCACATAGCGGAAGACCTTGATGAAGACTTCTTGAGCGAGGTCCTCTGAATCGGCGACGTTTGTAGTCATTCTCAGGCAAAGGGAAAAGACACTGCGATTGTGTCGCAAATAAAGCTCCTCGAATGCGTTCACATCTCCTGTGCCTGCCCTTTGAGCCAAGGTGTTATCAGATACTTCCATCGTTCCATGCTCGCAGCGTTCGGCTTTCCGGTCTTCATCTATTTCCAGGGGGCAGATGCTCATGAAGAGTTAACCTCTGGTCATTCATCGCGCAAGATTCTTCAGGACAAGTCCAACGGCGTAAGCGAGACCAGCGGCCAGACCACCCACGAAAAAAGTAGAGAGCCCGGATCGCCACCATGACCCACTGGACCAGCGACTCTTCATCGATCCGATTGTGAAGAAGACTGCTCCCGTCATCGCGATTGAAATTGCGAGAGGATTAGTTAGTCTAAACAAATAAGGAACGAGTGGCACCAGTCCACAAACTAAGAAAGCGCTGAAGGTCGCAGTTGCGGCCAGCCAAGGAGAGCGAACTTCCTGCGGCAGACCGTATTCTTCCGTGAGCATTGTTTTTACCCAGCGCGCGCGATCGGAAGTAATTAACTCAACCAAGCGCTCCAGATCCTTCCCGGCAAAACCTTTGGCGCGGAATATTTGCCTGACCTCTTCGCGCTCGCCTTCAGGTTCGAGATCGACATGACGATACTCAATTGCCTCAAGACGCTTGAGGTCGTCATGTTCTGCTCTGGTTGCGAGAAAATTGCTGGCAGCCATCGAGAAACCATCCGCAAACAGGTTGGCAAAACCCATCACCAGAATTATCCAGGGGGAGAGTCGCGCGCCTACTACGCCACTCACAATTGCGAAGGTTGTTACCGAGCCATCGATGCCGCCGTAAATCCAGTCGCGCACATAGCTATGGACTGGTCCCTTGGAGAGTCTTTCCGCTATCGCTTCGGCTGAATGTTCATGCTCTATTGAGAAAGGCGTCACGGAACGGGGTGGGGCATCGAGTTGCACCATCATTTCGTAGTTTCCAGCTTGAAAAGTACCGAAGCACATACTGCCTCTCGCGGTCATTACCCCTCAATCGCACCTGTAATGCGATCGATACGAATGCGAAATACAACGCTCTCAGGCGCAGCAGCGTCTTGAGCTATCGCCGACTCCACTGGGGTCAACAACGGGAATCGGGCAAGCAGTTTGGTAAGGATAGATCGCCTCTCGTTGGGACCCGGATCTCTTCGAAGTCGCCGTAGGCAATTACACTTCGCCAATTGAAGTCATTCTCGATTTCGTCGACTTGAAGACATGCGCGTGGATGCGCCCGAAGCGCGTCGATCTTGCGGCCAGGCAACGAGTGACTGTAGATTGAACCGTCCTCAAAGAAATAATTGATCGGCACAACATACGGCTCGCCGTTGTCCACACAACCAAGCCGGCCCACCTTGGCCGAGTTCAGCAACTCAAACGCTTTATCTTCAGCAAGTGTCCTCATGCAAATACGCGCCTCCAGGTAGAGCGAAGGGCAACGGCTGTGCCTAGCTTGGAGTTGCGTATTAGGCGTTATGAAAGTGCTATGACTAGCCAGTCGTGCGGGCTTTCACGCACTGGGCTGAGGAAGTTTGCCCAGTGTTTACTTTGGAAGATCCTGATAAATAAATGCGGTCGACAAAATCTTGCATTGCTGTTCTCCTGTAGGTATAAGAGGCCCTTGGGCAAAGTTAGACCACACGCGGTCGCCTAATACCCAGGTAGGTTGCTTCACCTGATGCACACAACTCTCGCAGGAACCTGTTTGTTGCTTGCTCTTTGCCTACTCGCAACAACCGCGCACGGCCAAGGCGATGTCGCTCGTGCGGTCGTACTTGGTCAGACCGTCGACTTCACAATGGCTCGCAGCAACGAAGCCGCTGACTTCGAGACGGTATCTATGCGGGCAGGCGGAAAACTACTCAAGCAATTCGCGACGACCGACGGCAGCTTCTTAATCGTCGTAGCAACCTTTAATGGATACGACGGTGACTACGTCATGCTGCGCACCAGTATGGGCCAAGGCGCTTGCGCGGGTGGGAGTCTTTATGCGCTGAAATTCTCATCGGTCGGCAACCAACAACCAGCGAAGGATATTACCGTCAACGTGTCGCCGGTCCTGACGACCTGTCTGGGCGAGTTTCCTCCTGTCAGATTCACATATGGTGGGAAGGGAGAGCTTGTCATTAACGTTTCAGGTTACGAATTGCGTGGAGGTGTCTGGCTGCGGTGGGTGCCGGAACGCAAATCGACCGCGCCCCGGAAATAAGGTGGTGCAACAAAACAAAATCGTTAGACGCGAGGCGGCGGGAGGCGTGTTCGTTAAGTTGATGGTGCGGCGAGGATGGAATGAAATCGTCGCCGCATCGACCTCGGACGTTTGGGTTCGTTTCTTTAAGTCATGTTCTCCTCACTCAAAGTAATAGTCGGGCGTCACGAATCCTCGGTCTCAGCGAACGAGCTTCTTAAAAACGCCACTGCCGCAAACTCTGCCGACGATTTCGATGGCGCGATTAACTTATTGCGTCAGGCCTATTCTGAAATCGCGCGCGGACCCGTGAGCTATTCGGTTGACACATTTCTTCGGTTGCCGCTCTATCTGCAACAAGCCGGTCGTGACGAAGAGGCGTGGCACGAATTCAATCTACTGCTAACACGCGGCTTTCCCAATCAACTTAATCACGCGGACGTAATTCCTATGGAACATTCGCGCATCTACGACAAAATGCGTTTGTGCCTCCAACGGGAAAAGCAGTTCGACCGCGCGGTCCGCTTTGGCGTGTTGTCTTTCGTTTCTTGGGCAATTGGTTTGGATCGGCAGCGGCGCGGCAAAGAGTTGGCTGGTTACATCGACGTTGAAAACATCGAAGACAATATTCGTCCGCTGCTCGTCAAGGCGAAGAAGCCTCATCTAAAAGAGGAACTGATATCGCTCGTTATCGCTGAAACGAAACATTTGCGCCACGTGAACTTGATCGATCTCGGAAATAGCGTTGATGCTGTAGTGATGAGGTGACAGTTGCGGCGGCTACCAGACCGTGACGATATTATGTGGAACCGGCCTTTTCTCACGACATCTATAAATGTCCTTCTCGCGATCTCGGCTTGCTCGCCGAGCCAAGAGCACAATAAAGGCAGCCACAATGTGAACACGGCTCCCCTTCCTTCGGTTGGCAGGGACAAACCTTGGCAAGATCCTAATGTTGCATGTCAGTATCTAACGTCCGTCGGGCTGCGGACTAAACCGTATCAGGATTATGGTGGCCAGTCTTGGTGCATGGCGAGTTTGTTTTACGCCGAAGACACGCCGGTTCCAGACGAGATTAGCTACACGGCTACTGGCGACGCCTCGCACGTCCAACAGCTCGAACTCATTGCCGAAACCTACAACTTTCTTCCGGCTGAAGATAGCAAGACTTTGGAAAAAGCTAGTGAAATGGCCGAAAGTCTACTCCGGGTGGCTGTCGGAGAAGGTTTTCCAAGGGCACCAGTTGAAGCATTTCGTAAGCGTGCATCAGGTAGTTGGACACACGGCAAAATCACGATCGAAGTTGTGCGGGACGAACACAAACCAGGTCGAGGCTTCACAATGACCCTGCGAATCAAATGACCGCCCTAGTTCTGAACTTCGCTGATTGATCGATCGCTGTTAGCGTGCTCTGGCATCAAGACTATCGCTATTGGGTTGCGCTAGTTTCCAAATCAAGGGGTTATGGGAAGTTGAAGGATAAAGGTGGCGCCTTCGCCCAGCGAAGACCGTACTTCTACGCGGCCACCGTGCAGCCGCGCGATGCGTCGGACTGCCGGCAGCCCGAGGCCCGTACCGCCCTCAGTCGTCGTGAAGAACGGGTTGAAGATGCGCGAGAGATCTTCCTCACTGATGCCGCGACCGTTGTCGGAGACTTCGATTACAGCTTCATCGCCAGACTCTTCGTCTGTTTGGTTCTCAGCCCGTCGGATGCTAACTACAACCTGGCCTTTATTCTCAATGGCTTCGATGGCATTGATTATCAAGTTGAGCACTGCATCTTCGATCTGTGCCGCGTCCGCTGAGAGCACGATGTCGTCCGATGGCGGCTCGAATTCAAGGCGCACGCGATCACTAAATCCTCTGCCCGTCAGATGTGCTCTGGCGAGATCGACGGCTCGCTGCGTTAATTCCGTGATTGATGTCCGGGTTGGTTTGAGACCACGGGGACGCGCGCGATTTAGTAACGCGCGCACTGTACCGTCGATTCGTTCAACCTGATGGCGCACGCCTTCTAATGCTTCGCGCTCAGGATCGTTTGCATCGCGACGTCGGATTAAGATGTCGACCGCGCCTTGAATGCCGGCAAGCGGGTTCTTGACCTCATGAGCCAGGCCGGCTGCGAGCTCACCAATAAACGAAAGCTGCGCGGCGCGTTGCAGCTCGGCTGCCTGTTGTCGAATCTGTTCCTCGGCAAGTTTGAGTTGGGTTATGTCGTGGCGAATGGCTACGTACTGATAAGGTTTTCCTTCCGCATTGAGGAACGGAACGATGGTCGTATCAACCCAGTAGATGCTGCCGTCTTTAGCACGGTTACGAATTTCGCCTTTCCAGACGTTGCCACTGCCGATCGTGGTCCAAAGATTACGAATGAACTCCTTCGGGTGATACCCGGAGTTGATAATGCGATGATCCTGTCCTAACAGCTCCTCGCGTGAGTATTTCGAGATGCGGCAGAATGCGTCGTTCACATAATTGATGATGCCACGTTGATCGGTGATCGCAACGATGGTCGATTGGTCAAGTGCGAACTTGATGTCCGCAAGCTCCTTGAGTGATTGCTCGAGAGTCAGTTCAGAGTTAGGGGGAGTCGCATCGTCAGCGGATATTCTTTTCACTGGAGGTTTGTCCCATTCATCAGGCTGACTAACTACCGACGTTTGCTTCCTCAAGCTTCTTCAGCCGGTAGCGAAGCTGATCGCGCGAGATGCCGAGCAGTTCCGCAGCTTTGGTCTGATTGCCGCCGCTGCGTTCGATTGCTTGTCTTACCAATTCCATTTCGACACCATCCAGCGATAGTCCCTCAACCGGTAAACGAAAGCGGGATGAGGCAGCGCCGACTGTTCGGCCGCTTTCCGAGATTGACTGTCCCACTCCTTCAGCCACAGCTCGCGGGACATACTTCATCGTGATGACGTCGCCATCTTCTAAAATCAATGCGCGCTCAATCACGTTGCGCAACTCACGGACATTCCCAGGCCACTCGTAACGACGGAACGCGGCCTCCACATCAGGCGCGATCCCCTGCACGTGCTTGCGCAGGCGCTTGCCGAACGATTCGATATAGTGGTCAGTAAGCAAAAGGACATCATCGCCCCGCTCATGCAGCGACGGCATGTCGATTTGGATCACGGACAATCGGTAGTAGAGATCCAAACGGAACCGCCCCGCTTCACTCTCTGCTTTCAGATCGCGATTAGAAGCCGCGATGATGCGCGCGTCGAAAGGAATATCTTTCAGTCCGCCTACGCGGCGGAATGCGCCCTCTTCCAGCACCCGTAGAAGTTTTGCCTGAAGACTGAGTTCAAGTTCCCCGATTTCATCAAGAAAGAGCGTTCCGCCTTCAGCCTGTTCAAACAAACCTTCCTTGCGAGCCTTGGCATCGGTGAACGCTCCTTTCTCGTAACCAAAGAGTTCACTCTCGATGAGAGTGGCCGGAATTGCAGCGCAGTTGATTGCGACGAACGGTCCTTCAGACCGGTTTGACTGATAGTGGATCGCTTTGGCAACCAGATCCTTGCCCGTGCCCGATGCGCCTTGCAGCAAGACCGATGACACTTCGCTCTCAGCAACTTTTCGCGCGATAGCCAACATTTCCTTCATCGCGGCCGACTGGCCGATGATCTGATCGAAGCTAAATTGTTGAGCGCGTTCGCGCCGAAATAGGTTTACCTCTTTGCGTAACCGGCCTGCTTCGATTCCGTTCCGAATCGCAACGTGAAGCTCGTCGAGGTTGATGGGTTTGCCAATGAAATCGTAAGCGCCGCCCCGCAATGCGGCAATCGTTTCGTCCACCAGGACGTTGGCCGTAATCATGATGACGACCGCGTCGGGCTGCCGCTGTCGAATCTTCCGCAAGACATCGAGGCCTGATCCATCCGGCAGATTGATATCGAGCAAGACGGCCGCAGGCGACTCTGCTTCAAACGCGGCCACCGCTACGCTGACAGTTTCCGCCTCAATAGGCTCGAAGCCCCAACCGCGCAGCGCTTCGCCGAGCGACCAGCGAATCATCTTTTCGTCATCGACGACAAGGATTTTGTGCTTTTGATTTTTCAGGTAAGTGGTTTCCGTCTTAGCAGTTTATCGATCCGACAAGATTATAGAAGCCAGTCAACGATGAAGGAAGTCACCGCTCCTCGCCTCGGAGAGGCGAAATATTTATAGCCAAGC
>DATENS010000242.1:0-7900 GCA_035274925.1 Pyrinomonadaceae bacterium
TGCACATGCTTAACCTGAACTGCTCTTGATTTACGCATTACAATCGGCCGTTTCTCGGAGGGCTACCGCCCTCCAATGGCGGGCAGTAGCCCGCCTCTAAACAAGATCGACGGACGGCAGTAGCCCCTCCGCTGAACAACAAACTAAGAATATCATTTTGTAGGCGCGGCTGTGGGGCCCGGTGTGGCCGCAGGCGGGCTATCGCCGCCGCGAAAGATCGATGCCTGCTTCAACAAGTCATTCGTGATCACAAACACCATCAACAGAAGTACCACTACGAAACCAACTTGCTGAATTCGCTCTCTTACCGTCCGAGAGATCGTCATTCCCACTTTTGCCAGTCCGCCTTCGATTGCCAGCAGGAAAATAGCGCCGCCATCGAGGACCGGAATCGGCAGTAAATTGAAGATTCCCAGATTCAGACTGAGAAAGCCGAGCGTGCCGAAAATCCCCGCCCAGCCAAATCGAATCGCAGAAGTCGAGGCGACTCGATAAATTCCGATGGGCCCGGAAATTGTGTTTCGCACAGACCGCTTTCCGGAAAACAACTGGCCCAGCGCCTTTCCCGTAACCCGCAGATACTCAACATTGTCATCCACGGCGGTCACGAATGAGCCAATTACGCCCACGCGTTGGTACGGAACCTCTTCATCCGGACCAAAGCCCAACCGATCGCGATTTTCTTCCGGCCGGATGCGCCGTGCAGTAGCCGTGATATCAATTTGCTGGCCACCACGGGACACTCGCAATGTTATCGGCTGTCCGGCGTGGTCGCGAACATACTGGCTTACTTGCTCGCCACTCTTAACCGGTTCGCCATTCACTGCCAGAATTCGGTCGCCTGGTTTCAAACCTGCTTCCGAAGCGGGCGTGTTTTCTTCAACGCTGCGAACGACAATCGGCAGGTCGCCATAATCGGGCAGAAAATCCAGCGTGCCGATAGTTTCGCCCTGCTCAGTTCGCGGCGTCGGGTTAATGGTAAGCGAAACTCGCTGGCCGGCCCTCTCGACCACGAGCGGAATCGGCGTCCCCGGCGAGAGCAACGCATCGTCGCTAATGGTTCGCCATCGCGGATGATCCTTGCCGTCAAACACGACTATTCGATCGCCGGGCTTCAATCCGGCAATCTCTGCCGCGCCGCCCGGCACCACATGCCTGACGACCGGAGGCGGTGCGATTTGCACGCCGTAGATCAACGCGCCGGCGAAAGGAATCGATATCGCCGTCAGGATATTCATGACCGGACCAGCGACGGCGACCAGGAACCTTTGCCATCTCGGCCGCAAGTCGAATCTCTCAGAGACCGGAATGTCCGACGCTCCTTCGCCTTCAATGGGCGCGTTGGACTCGTCACCACCGAGTTTCACGTATCCGCCGAGCGGAATAAGCGAAACCCGATAATCGGTGTGCCCTTTTCTAAAGCCGAAAAGGCGAGGACCGAAGCCCGCCGAGAAGGTCTCGACGCGAATTTTCAGCAGTTTGGCGACAATGAAATGGCCGAATTCGTGAAGAATGACGGCAGCCCCGAGAATGAAGATAAAGGCCAGAACTCCGATAATGCCACTTTGCAAAAGACTCATGTGTTAACTATCTCAACCCAAACAAATTCCGCAAAAATTGAGTTTACGCGGACGTTAAGAGATGCGTCAAACCAGGGAAGGGTTGGGTTTTTCGAGGGGAAGGGCCTTTCGACCGAGAAATACGCGCAGGAGCGCGTGGTACTAAGCCGCGCTGGTTTCGATTGAGCGCGAAGAAAGCCGCGTAATCGCCCGTTGGGCTTCCAGCCGTGCGCTGCGATCCGCTGCCAGGACAGCCTCGAGCGTGCCGGCTTCGCCTAACTGGTGGGCGGTCATCACTTCATCGATTACCAGTGGAATATCCGTGAGGTGGATGCGCTCATCAATGAACGCCTGGACAGCTTCTTCGTTTGCCGCATTCAGCGCGGCGGGCATTGTGCCGCCGGTTCTGAGCGCGCGATAAGCGAGCGAGATACAGGGAAAGCGATCCAGATCGGGTTCTTCAAAATTGAGCGAGGACAGCCTGGTGAGATCGAGCGGCGCCAACTCAGTCGCATGCCGATCCGGATAAGTGAGCGCGTACTGGATGGCGTGACGCATATCGGTCACCCCCATCTGGGCGATCACCGATCCGTCAACCAGTTCAATCATCGAGTGCACGACTGATTCAGGATGAACGACGATGTTGATTTGATCGGCATCGAATCCGAATAACCAATGAGCTTCGATGACTTCCAAGCCTTTGTTCATCAACGTGGCCGAGTCGATCGTTATCTTCGCGCCCATGCTCCAGGTGGGATGTTGCAGCGCCTCGGCTACGGACGCAGATTCGATCGCGTCTTTGTCACGCGTCCGGAACGGTCCTCCGGAAGCAGTGAGGATCAGCCGGCGCACTTCCGAACGCTTTTCTCCGCGCAGGCATTGATGCAAGGCGTTGTGCTCGGAATCAACCGGCAACAACTCGGCACCGGACTTTTCCGCCGCTCGCGTCATCAACTCTCCGGCCATGACCAGGGTTTCTTTGTTGGCGAGCGCGACCCGCTTCCCTGCCTCGAGCGCGCGCAATGTCGGCACAAATCCCACCGCGCCCACCGTTCCCGAGACGACTGCATCGGCCCGTTCATGCGTGGCAACTTCCACCAGACCCGCTTCACCGTGAACAATCCTCGGCAGCGAAACGCCACGCGCACGCAACTCAGCGGCTAACTTTTCCGCATTCTCTTCTGAGTCTGCTGAGACTAGTTCGGGTCGGTGATGGGCGACCTGCTCGGCTAGTTTGTCGATGTTGCGCCCGGCCCCGAGCGCAATCACACGAAACTGATCAGCGCCGAGCGCCTCAATGACGCGCAGCGTATTGCAGCCAATCGAACCGGTCGAGCCAAGAATTGAGATTCCGCGAACAGCCATTGTTTAGGGAACCGGCGGCGACGCATCGGGCGCTTTATCGTAAGGCGCCATTAATTCAATTGTGCGCCCGTCGCTATCGTAACTGGCGCCGGTTACTCTCCAGTTGCGATTGCTGCGGAAAGAAAGATCGACGGTGGCATTGACTGTTTTTCGCTCGCCAATGACTTTGAGGTTCAAAGTGGCCTCGCCGTTCTGGTTTTGCACGTTGATATTGCCGGTCACGAACGAACCAAAGTCTTTGACCTCGCCAATGTCTCGTTTCAGGATTTCGTTAGTCCGCAAATAGGTCCGCGCGGTGTCTGCTGCCTCGCTATTGCCAATCGTGCTAAAGACAAACCAACCGATGCCAACTACGAAAAGAACGATAACTAAGCCCAGCACCGCCAGGATGCCGCCGACTATCAAGAGTATTTTTTTCGTGCTCATAGGGTCACCGGAAATACGCGTGAGCAAAATAGTAGATGAGCGGCGCATTGAACAGCAAGCTATCGATCCGATCGAGCATGCCGCCATGGCCCGGCAGGATTTGTGCCGTGTCCTTCGCCCCGGCGCTGCGTTTGAGTGCGCTTTCAGTCAAATCGCCAAGCACTCCCACGACATTCATTACGGCCGCCAACGGCAGCGCAAACTTTAGCGGCAGCTCCGGAAAAAACCAGTAATGCGCGCCCGCCGCGAGCAGCAGACTGGCCAACATCCCGGCGACTGCGCCTTCCCAGGTTTTCCCGGGACTAACATTCGGCGCCAGCTTATGCTTGCCGAACGCCCTTCCCCCGTAATACGCCGCCGCGTCGGAACCCATGAGGACGAGAAAGAAAAACGAGAGCAGGTGTTTTGAGAGTTGGGGACTGAACCCGGTGCGCAGCGACACCAGGTGCGCGCCGAGCAGCACGATATACATAACGCCGAGCACGGTAACGCCCGCCGAACTCAGCATTTTTTCAAACGGTGCGCCGCGCAGCATGCCGGCCACCAATGAGCAGATGGTCAAGAGAATCAAAACGACGAGAACGAGAATGAACTCGGGCGGTCGGCGCGGCTCAGTAAAGTAAAAGAGAGTGAACAGGGCTGCTGCTCCGAGAAGTCCGGCCGCCGGGTCGGCACGAATTTGCTGTTTACGAGCTAGCAGAAAAAATTCGAGCAGCGCCATAACCAGCGCAACAGCAACAAGCAGGACGAACACCATCGCCATTTTCGGGATAACTATCGAAGCGATCAGGATGGGAAGCAGGACTACCGCCGTCACGATTCGTCCGATTGAGGGAGGTATGCTCGAAAGCTTGTTAAGTGGGTTCGGTTTTTTTGGTTGGTTCTTCAAAAGTGGAGCGCAGTCCCGGGCCTACCGCTGTCGCGGGTGGTGACAACTCATTTGGCGTTTACCACCAGTTTCAGTCCGCCGAATCGCCGGCGCCGCTGCTGATAATCGACGACTGCTTCGAGCAAATGAACGCGGCGGAAATCCGGCCACAAGGTTTCAGTCACATGAATCTCGGCGTAGGCGCTCTGCCACAACAAGAAGTTGGAAATGCGCAACTCGCCGCTGGTGCGCACCAGAAGATCCAGCTCGGGCAGGTTACGCGTGTAAAGATGGGCCGCCAGCGACTCTTCGGTCAAATTGTTGGGCGAACGCTTTTCGGCAATCAGCTTCTCCATCGCCTCGCGCGCCGCATCAACAATCTCCGCCCGCCCGCCGTAATTCAACGCCACGCTGAGGACCATCCCGCTATTCCCGGCAGTTTGCTCAGAGGCGCGCGTTATCTCCTGTTTCACATTTGTGGCCAACGCTTCAGTGCGCCCAATGGTCTGAAAACGAATGTTCTGGCGGTGAATCTCATTCAGCTCGATGCGCAGATACTTACGCAACATGCGCATCAGCGCATCGACTTCTTAGCGCGGACGCTTCCAGTTTTCTGTGGAGAACGCGTAAAGCGTGAGCGCCTCCAGTCCCAATCGCGCGCCCGTATCGACCGCGGCACGCACGGCTTCAACGCCCGCGCGGTGCCCGGCAATTCGGGGTTGGCCACGTTGCGCCGCCCATCGTCCATTGCCATCCATGATGATGGCCACATGCCTTGGCAGGCGGTCCCACACTATCGATGAAAGCAACCGTTCGTCCCGGCTGCCTTTGTCGACAACGTCTGCGAAATCAGCAAGCATTCTTCTGAATATGAAAAGAAGTCGAACGCGAAAGCGGCTCAATTCTTACTGCAACGGAAAGGTCTGTCAATCGTAGAGTGATTCTGGCACGCGC
Source organism: Pyrinomonadaceae bacterium (assembly GCA_035274925.1). Taxonomy (GTDB): domain Bacteria; phylum Acidobacteriota; class Blastocatellia; order Pyrinomonadales; family Pyrinomonadaceae; genus UBA11740. Next base: position 5,173 of record DATENS010000242.1, read on the forward strand.
AACTTTCGCGCAGCACTCAATCATACTGCACGGATTTCAAAGTCAGTCCGTGAGCAGGAGCGGTCGCGCCGGCCAGTTCGCGAGTGCCTTCGTCGATTGCTCTGGTGATCGATCCCTCATCAATTTCTCCGCGACCCGCGGCCAGAAGCGTTCCGGCAATTGAACGTACCATATACCGGAGAAATCCGTTTGCTGTAACGCGAAGCTCGATCAAGTGACAGCGGCCCAGGGCGTTCCAGCGATCGTCAATTTCGCAGCTGAGCACGTTACGGACGCGAGACTCGGCATCCGACTGGGCCGCAGAAAACGCGGTCCAGTCATGTTCGCCCAAAAACAAGCGAGCGCACGCGCGCATCAGATCAAGATTCAATGGCCGGGCTTCCTGATGTGCATATCGAGACCAAAATGGCGAAGCCGTTTGAGTGTGCACAACGCGATAGACGTACGTCTTGGTCACGGCCGAATAGCGAGCGTGAAAATCATCCGGCACGGTACTGGCGAACAATATCCGCACGTCGCGCGGTAGATTCCCGTTGATAGCGTTGCGTAGTTTGTGAGGTGTTATTTCACGCTCAAGCTGGACATTGGCGACTTGTCCTTCGGCGTGGACGCCCGCATCTGTTCTTCCCGAACCGTGCACCACCACCTCGCGGTCATCCAATAGCGACAGGACCCGCGTCAGCTCGCCCTGCACCGTCCGCAAACCATTCTGAATCTGCCAGCCGTGAAAATCAGTGCCGTCGTACTGGAGCAGAAGTTTGAAATTCATATGGAGTGCGGTGACTTGTCACCCCTTTCTATTGGAAACCCGCCGCATCTTGAAGCGATCCCGACATGTCGGGACGGCACTCCAAAGTCATTGCGCGCGACTGCCGGGTTTCACTGCCTTCTCACCTCGCCGGCAGGCGTCACAGTTTTCGGAATTAACCGCAGGGACGTTAAGCGTCGCCAGTGAAAACCGCTCAACGCCCACATCGGCCGCTCCGCCGGATCGGTCGATGATTGAAGCTGCCCCCACAATTCCAGCGCCGGCCGCGGTCAATGCGGCGATCGTGTCTCGGGTTGAGCCACCGGTCGTGATCACATCTTCCACTACCAAAATGCGCTCTGCCTCGCGCACCGTAAATCCGCGACGGAGCGTCATCGCTCCGCTTTCACGTTCAGTCCAGATGAAACGCACGCCCAGTTGCCGCGCGACTTCATAGCCGAGAATCAATCCTCCGATCGCGGGCGAAGCAACCGTTTCGATTTCGTGCTCGCGGAAACGATCAGCGATGGCGCGGCCGAATTGCGAAGCTACCGCAGGAGACTGCAACGCAATCGCGCATTGCAAGTAAACCGAACTGTGCAAGCCGCTGGAGAGCAGAAAGTGACCCTCGAGCAACGCGTGAGTTTGTTTGAAGATGTCGATGACGTCGTTCGCCTGCATAGTTTTCGGTTTAGCGGGCCGGGTCTGTTTTCAAAAACACTCTGTTCGCGCTTACAATCGATTCCGATGAGTTTGCCGCGAAACCTGGTTCCGGATTCCGCTCTGGTTGACGAAACCTTTGCGCTCGTTCGCGAAAACGGCGGGCGCGCCAGCTTCGCTCAAATTACTGATTCTATCCTGCGTCTCTCAAATGCCGACGATCACCTGGCGGCTTCGCTGGTGGCGGAACTGATTCAGAACGATCCGAGGTTCGCCGTCGAGCCGGATCACCTTCGCGCGGTGGACGACGAACGCGACGCCCAGTCTTTGCTTGAGGCCGAATTCGTGGTGCTCGACGTCGAAGCCGTCCACGATCGTAAAACACCGGCGCGAATCATCGAGATCGGCGCTTATCGCGTGCGCGGCGGCCAAATTCTCGACGACTTTGAAACGCTGATCAATCCTGAGACCACTGTGCCTCGGTTTGTGACCGGTCTCACCGGCATATCCACCGAGATGCTCACGACGGCGCCGAAGTTCGCGGATGTAGCCGAGGATTGGCTTAACTTTATCGGTGACGCGGTGCTGGTGGCGCACAATTCAAGCTTCGACCTGCCCTTGCTCAATCGCGAAATCGCGCGCGTGTTTCCCGGTTACCGTCTTAAAAATTGTGATCTGTGCACGGTTGATCTGGCGCGCCGTCTGGTGCCGCAACTTGAAAGCTTCAAACTCGATTCCCTGGCCGCTTACTTTGGCTTCGAGATTCCCCGCCGCCACCGCGCCGCTGATGACGCCCTGGCGACTGCTCGTGTCTTTGTCCGGCTTTTGCAGGACCTGTCAACGAATGGCATAACCAGGCTGGCTGAAGCGCGTAGCTTTCAAACAAAACTGGCCAAGGGCGAACTTCATTTAGCTTTCGACGCCTGACGGCTCTGTCTTTCGCGATTGCTTCATCAAGCTCCTTGCGACGAACGCAATTACGATCAGCACAGCGAGGACGATGCCGATGGTCGGGTAGTAGCGCGCGAGCAGTTCCTTCGCGTGATCACCGTACCGCGCGGCCAGATAGCCTTCGAGCAGATAACGAAATGTGCGGCCGCCGGCCACCGCCAGCGTAAAGCGAAGCAGGTTCAGCCGGAACACACCAGACGTCACCACAAACAATTTGAAGGGAAAGGGCGGCGGCAGTAACGAGGCAACCAGCACCGACATCACGTCGTAACGGTCGATCAAAGCCTTAACCCGCTTTTGTTTTGACTCTGAAAAGCGCGACAGGGCCCGCTTGCCGGCTCGTTGCGAAATACGATAAAGACCAAGGCA
>DATENS010000243.1:0-2790 GCA_035274925.1 Pyrinomonadaceae bacterium
AACGATCGCGGTCGGCAAAACCGAGTTTCAATGCTTCCGTGACGGTATGAATGTATGTGGGCGAGTTCTGGCCCATCTTCTTCAGGTCGTAACTTTCGAGCAGATTGAGCACTTCGATCAGCATCGGGCCCTGTGCCCAAAATCCGGTCTTGTAAACTTCGTAACCGCGGTATTCTCCTTTCACCGGCGTGCCCACTGTGGCTTGCCAGCCGGCGATATCCCTCGCCGCCAGCAAGCCGCCATGCGTCTGCATATAGTCGCCGATGCGTTTTCCGATCGGGCCCTTGTAGAAATGATCGCGCGCGGCCATCAGGGCTGCGTGTCTTCCCCGCCCGGCGTTCTGTTTTTCGACATTCACGATCGCGCGCAGGGTCCGCGCCAGATCCGCCTGCACAAAAATTTCGCCCACTTTCGGTACGGCTCCGTTGGGGAGAAATACTCGTTTGGCATCAGCCCATTGAGAGAAGATGGGCGCGCGAGTGCTGATGTATTGCACCCGCAGCTCGTCGATAGGAAATCCGTCGGCGAGTTCAATCGCCGGCTGCATAACCTCAGCCAGTGACTTTGTGCCGAATTGATCCAAAGCCACTACGCAGGCGTCCAACACTGCCGGCACCGTCGCCGACAAGGGTCCGGTCGACGGAATTACTCCCGGGCGGGCGCCGGCCATCACCGGCAGATCCGCCGATTTGTCAGGGGCGGTCGATGTGGTCGTAGTTGAGCGGCTTGCGAAAAACTCGCGTGTGGCTTTCGCCGGCGCAGTGCCCATGCCTTCAATTACAAATACTTTGTTGCTTCGGCCTGAACCCCTCTTCGCCGCCGGGCTCGTGTTTCGGAGTCTTATCAGGATCGGCACTTCTCCACCGAATGAGAAGTGCGAGAACTCGATCACCGAGGCCGCCAAAATTGTAGCCACCCCGGCATCCACAGCGTTCCCGCCGCGCTGGAGCATTCTCATGCCTGCCTCGACCGAAAGTGGATGGCCACCCGCGACTACGCCACGGCGGCCGCGCACCACCGGACGAAAAGTGTCAGCACTCGTAATGGGTAACTGGCTGGTGACCAAAGCGATCGCGAACAGAAGCGGGATCGAGCGAAGTGAATGTCGGACTCTCATGGCGCTGGAAAGCCTCCTGAATTCGGCTGATTTTCCACCGATTCTATGCTTCTGCGGGCACGAGTCAATCGGAATTCGCGCCCGTATTAATATCTTCGTGGAAATAGCTTCACAAGTTCTTCGCAATATTTCTGCAACCCTTGGCCTCTAAATCGGGTTTAGTATCCGTTCATTCATTGATTCTCCTTGTGAGAACTGAGACTGAAGGGTAGGGCGTCGACTTTGGGGGAGGTCGGCGCCTTTGCTTTTGCCCAACCCCATCGAAACTAGTTCTTATCCGACTTTAGTCATAAACTTCCCCCTCAGCCGCCAAGTACCGCAGGCGGCGCGGACCAAAATTAAACATGCCCGACGCAAAAACTGCCCCTTACGGTTCCTGGAAATCCCCAATCACGTCAGACCTGCTGGTCAAAGAGGCCATCACGCTAAGCCAGATTCAACTGGACGGCGATGATGTGTACTGGGTCGAGATGCGCCCATCGCAAGCCGGACGCCAGGTGATTGTTCGTCAAACCTCGGACGGAGCGCACCACGATGTAACGCCGCCGGACTTTCATGCGCGAACCCGCGTCCATGAATACGGAGGCGGTGACTACATCGTGCATCAGGGCGCAGTCTATTTTTCAAATTTTGCCGATCAGCAGATCTACCACCAGACGCCCGAATCAGCGCCGTGCCTGATCTCAAAGGATTGTATCGACGTCCGCGTGCGCTACGCGGACCCCGTTGTCGATCCGGTCAGGAACCGTCTGATCTGTGTCCGCGAAGATCATCGCGCCAACGAACGCGAGCCGGCCAACGAGCTGGTTTCAGTTCCCTGCACCGGCGGGCCATCAACGGTCCTGATTTCCGGCAACGACTTTTATTCAACGCCGCGCCTCAGTCCCGATGGCGCGCGCCTGGCGTGGTTAACGTGGAACCATCCGAACATGCCGTGGGATGGTTGCGAGCTGTGGGTGGGCCAATTCGCTGATGATGGATCAATTTCGAATTCTCGTCGCGTGGCTGGGGGCACGCGCGAGTCAATTTTTCAACCGGAGTGGTCGTTTGATGGCAGACTTTATTTTGTTTCAGACAGATCCGGCTGGTGGAACATCTATCGCCAGGAAAACGACGGCGCGGTCAAATGCGTTTGCAAAATGGAAGCCGAGTTCGGCGTGGCGCAATGGATTTTCGGACTCTAGACTTATGCCTTCGAATCAGCCGATCGGATCGTGTGTGTCTACAACGAGCGCGGCATCTGGAATCTGGCCACCATCGACACGGCCAATGGCCGGCTCGAAAGAATTGAAACGCCTTACACCGATTTGACCTTTGTGCGCGCGAAGCCCGGGCGGGCTTTCGTTCGCGCCGGCTCACGCGAAGAGCCGCTTTCGATTACCGAGCTCGACCTGCAGACTCGGAAGACAACCGTCTACCAGCGCCAGAGCAACACCGATATTGAGCCGGCCTTTTATTCAAAGTCCGAGGCCATCGAATTCCCCACGGAAAACGGGCTTACCGCACACGGATTCTATTTCCCGCCGACAAATCGCGACTTTGCGGGCCCCGCGGATGAAAAGCCTCTGCTGCTGGTGAAGAGTCACGGCGGACCGACCTCAGCCACAATCGCGTCGCTGACACTGGGGATTCAATACTGGACGAGCCGGGGTTTTGCCGTGCTCGATGTGAAC
>DATENS010000244.1:0-6918 GCA_035274925.1 Pyrinomonadaceae bacterium
GGTTCAGCAGTCGAAGGAGCTCACCGCCGAACAGATCGCCGAACTGGTCATTGTGATCAGCGGTAGCCGGCCGGCGCTGGTGCAAATCCGGCGTAACGGCGTCGAGCGCGGCCGCATATCGCGTATGACACCCGAGGGCCGGCCTGAGGAGTCGCGTTACGAGCTCAAATTCATACACGGCGAAAAGATCGAGAAGGACAAAATTCGCATCGATCAGAAAACGCCGCAGGCTGAATTCACTCTCATCAACCGCGAAGGCAAAGTGTTCGGCATCATTAACGGCTCGCCGTTCACTCCGCGGGCCGAGACGACGGCCGACTTTCTTTCCGAGCAGGCGCACAGCATTGACGCGCTGTTACGCTACAAGGAAAACGAGTCGAAGCTCGCCTCTGCGGGGAAAGATAAACAGCAAGGGCTCGACCTCTACGTCATCGATCTAACCGATAAAGCCAATCGCAAGACGAGGTATTTTGTCAGCGCCAAGTCATTTCGCGTGCTCTGGCTGGAATACGAGGAAACTCCACCTGACCAGACGACGGCCATAAAGTACACCAGGCGTTTCTATGACTATCGGGTCGCCCAGAGCACACTGGTTCCTTATCGGACAGTGCTCTTGGAAGATGGCAAACAAACCACGGAAACGCGGATTCTTACCGTGACCTACGGCGTGAAAATGGAAGACTCGGTCTTTCAGCACCCTGAGGCGGGGAATTCGGGTCAATAGCGGCGTTCCGGCCGCATTTCTCCTCGATATTGTGGAACCTGGTATCCGGGCCGGCGTGTCTACTAACGTGGGCATCGCAGGCGTCGGTGTATAATGTCTCCTCGCGAATGCCGTTAAGTCAGTGACTTGTGTCACTTAGACCCTGAAGAGCCTGCCTGCCAATGAGGGCCGTAAGTTCTATTGAAGAATTGGAATTCGCCGCTGCAATGCCCGCGGCGCCCTTAGCCGTCTCGGCTAAGACGGCCATGGAACCAACCAGCGATCACGCTTTGTTGGAAGGGACGTTAGCGGGGGACGAAGACGCGTTCGCCGAACTTGTAGGTCGATACCGCAACCAGATAACGAGTTACATCTATCGCATGATTAACGACTATGACGGCGCGGTTGACCTGGCTCAGGAAACGTTCGTGAGAGTTTATCGAGCGGCAGGCAGATATCAGACGACGCATGCATTTTCGACTTACATCTATCGCATCGCCACGAACCTGGCGATCAGCGAGCTGCGAAAACGCAAACGCCGCCAGTTGGTCTCGTTAACAGGTCTGTTGACATCGCCCGATGGCGAAGAAGTGATGGATTTTAATCCCCCTGATCTGAATCCTTTGCAGGATGTAGTACTGGTCGATGCCGAAAGGCGAGCGGTGGTGAAACGCGCAATCAGCACTTTGCCTGAAAGATATCGCGCGCCCCTCGTTCTTAGAGACGTGGAAGGAAAGAGCTATGACGAGATCGCGGCCATCCTGCATACCAGCGAAGGAACGGTTAAATCGCGCATCAACCGGGCGCGGAATTTTCTGCGCGACAAGATGAGCAATTATATTCAGGTGGTGTGAAACTATGAGCAGCAACATATGTCGCCAAGTGCGGCGAGAAATCGACGAGTTGGACAAGGGCCGGCAGCCCGGCGAAAGCGTAAGGGCGCATCTGGACGCGTGCTCAGCGTGCGCGCAGTTCAGCCTCGAGCGGGCTAATTTACGCGAACTGATTGGCGGCCTGGAGTCTGTGGTTGCGCCGGCGGACTTTGAGATGCGCCTGCGTGCGCGCCTCGCCCGTGAAAACGCGGTGACCGAGCGCCAGCCTTTCTTTGCGCGATTGATCGGAGTTCCGGCAATCGCCGTGGCCGCTCTGGTGGTGATGGCTATAGCGACGGTCGTTTGGGTTGGACAAAAGAATACCGGTCAACCTGCCACGGCTTCGCATGCGCCGGCGGTTGAGACTAATGATGTAGCCGCAAACCGTGGAAACGCGACTACGCCGGTTTCGGCAGTCGCTTCGAACGACTCTGTCGATAAGACGGACGACGTCGTCGGGAACAAAGAAGGCTTTTCGGGCCGCAGAATTCGAACGCGCGCGAACGCGTCCCGAGATTATGGGGTCATTGGCGCAGAGACTCTGAAGCAAAACGATTCGTTTGTGAATGCGCCCTCAAAACCGATGGTCGTTTCTTTGGAAGACGAAGCGGGAGCGAAGCGCAAGATCTCTCTGCCTCCCGTCAGTTTTGGCGCCCAGGGCTTGGTAGATAACCGGACGTCCGTGAGTTACAACGGAAACAGCAGAGTTTGGTAGTTAATCCAATGAGAAGTATTCGCAAGTCATTTCTGTTAATCAGTGCGCTACTGACAGTGCCAGGCACTGCGGTCCTCGCGCAAAATCCCCAGACGCCTCCGGTGCCGCCGGTCGCCCAGGCGCCGTGGGTTGATGCTGAATCGGAAAAATCAAAAGCGCAGAAACCGATCCGCCGGACCGCCCGTGCTTCCAGGGTCACGATGGTAAAGAACCAGGAAATGGTTGCGCCCCAGGTGGTGACCATTATTCACCGGATCAGTGGCGCAAAGCTTTTACGTTATCTGCTGCGGCAATCAGGTGAGCGCGGCACGGCCACCATCGAGCCGGATGCCCTTACCAGCGACGCGCATGCGAGCATCATTGCGGGCTGGGCTTTGGAAGACGGGAAAACGATCTTGGCGCGCCTGCCCCAAGTGGCGGCCGAAATGGAAGTGCAGCGGTTCACTATGGTTTGGGCCGAGAAGTTCGCCAAGGACAAACAAGACAAGTGGGATAAAGCCACGCCGCCGGAAATGCCAGAGGTGCCGGACGTGGCTACGGTTCAGGGCCGCGCTCCGCAAGCGCCACGAATGCAACCCGATTTGACGGTGATGATGCAGGACGGCAAAACGTTCCGGGTCCGCTATATCGGGATTGATGGGCAAACAGGATTATCGGTGCTTCAACTCGCCGGTCCTGCCCCGACACCGATTACAGAAGTCACCGCGCAGAAAATCTCAGCAGGTGAGACCGTCCGGCTTTTTGCGCCTGAGCGCGTTCCGGAAGCCACCCCTTACACGATTCTCGTGCGTATCGGACAAACTGACGCGAAGGTGGCGAAAGCCGCTAGTCCCAAGGCGCAAATGATGGATCGAGTGATGCTGCAAGCGACCAACTTATCACCTAACGTGATTGGCGGAGTGGCCTGTGATGCGGCTGGCCGGACGTTGGGAATCATCGATGCTATAGAAGGCAACAATGCCCGATTGGTAACGGCTGACGCAGTGCGGTCGGCGGCGCGCCGGGTGCTTGAGCGCCAGTCGAGTGTGCCGCGTCCGTTGCTCGGTATCCGCGGTGAAGCTGTCGATCAGGCCGCGCGTAAGACCTGGCTCGCTTTTGGTTGGGACGAGCAGCAGTTCGAAGATCTGCTGCAAAAGCAGATCGGAATCCTGTTGACCTCAGTGCTGCCGGGCACGCCCGCGGCATTCGCAAATCTGAAACCGGGCGATGTGATCATTCGCGTTGGCGATAAAGATGTGAAGAGCGCCGAAGAGTTCTCAACGATGCTGGCCCAGGCCGGCACAGGCGAGCAAGTCCGCTTTTTCGTGCAGAGGCCGAAATCAACCGCTCCGGTAACTTTTGATGTGCGTTTGGGGGGCGCTTACCAGCCGGTCTTCGAATGGCAATTCAAGATGCCCGATTTCACAAAGATTCAGGGTGGCCTTAATACGCTGGGAGTCGAAGCGATGGTACTGTCACCTGAATCAGTGCCTAAGTGGCGTGCCTCGGGACTTCTGGTTGTCGCGATTGAACCTGAAAGTGCGGCAGCGCGAAGCGGCTTGAAAGAGGGCGACGTGATCGAATCAATTGATGGCCGGCCGATCGGACATGGCGGTTGGGCTTTCGGCTTCAAATTCAAGTTGCAGAACAAGCATGTCTTCTCTGTGGTGCGCGCTAAAGAGAGGAAACAGGTCGTGATCGGACCAGTCGAATAACTTCAATCAATCTGCCGCTTTCCCCGGCAGCAGGAAATCACAAGCGAGTGTTTTCGGCCCGTCCTCGTTGCAGATTGCGAACTTCGCGCCTTCATACATAGTCACACCGGCGTACTCACCTTTCGCATTCAAAACATAAAAATTGATGCCGAAGTTCGGTGTGCCTCTGCTGTTCAGCAGTCTTTTCTCAATCGTATTGGCCTTGATCCGCCGCAATGCTTCCATGCCGGCATCCTTGGGATGAGCGCCGCGACGCATTTCCTCGACAATCAAATAAGAGCACAGGTTGTAAAGGTTCGCTTCGCCGCGTCCGGTTGAGCCGGCCGCACCGACAGCGCCATCAACATATAGTCCCGCTCCCAAAATCGGCGAGTCGCCCACGCGTCCCGGAATTTTCCAGGCGAGCCCGCTGGTGGTGGTCACTCCGCAGATCTCTCCCTTCGCACTAATCCCGTCGCAATTGATCGTGCCGTACAAACTTTCCGGTCTCAGCAGGCCTTCGGCCAGCATTGATTCGGTCGCCCGCCGACCGGCCTCGGCCCGTTTCTTCGGGTCGAGATAATGCAAAGGATCGATTCGTCTTTTCCACTCTAGCCATTTTTCACGCGAGTTCCCTGTATTCAAATCATCTTCGATTTTGAAGCCCATGTTGCGCGCGAAGTCTTGCGCGCCTTTCCCGACGATCAGATGGTGGTCCGTCTGCTGGCTCACGGCCTGGGCCACCAATGACGGAGTGCGCACGCCTTCGAGTGCGGCTACCGCGCCGGCTTGCTTCTTCGGACCGTGCATGCAGGACGAGTCGAGCTGCACGGCACCCTCCGCGTTGGGCAGACCGCCGTAACCCACACTATCGTCCAGCGGATCAAGCTCAACGATGTTCACGCCGGCGATCAACGAGTCCAGAACATCTTCGCCTTTCGTGATCATGGAATAGGCCTTCTGCACACAAGTGACCTTGCCGCCGTTCTTGAACGAGTTACCGTTCGCAGACGAAATGACCAGCGGTTTCACCGCAGCGGGAATCAGCATCGTGGGCGCTCCGCGCGTGACTGAGCGCGAAGAAGCCACCGCAATGCCGGCCGCGGCGCTGCTTATCATAAAATCGCGACGTTTCATCTGGACCTCGCTTGTCTTATTCGTGTCTCTAAAAGTTTCGAAGGGCGTCGTTATTCAATCTTGAAAGAATAACTTTGAGAAGCGGTCGCCTTCGCGAGATTATCCGTTACCGTAACCTTCAGTACGTACCAGCCCGGCTGAAGATCTTTCAAAGCTACCTCGGCCGCATACGGTATTCTGGCGAGGTCGGTCCCGTTCTCAACTGAGACTTTAGCGGGCGGCATCGTAATGACTGCCTCGGTTCCGCGAAACACTTGCACCTGGACTGTGGCGTCAGCCCCACCATTCTGCACATTGTAAAAGTAGGTGAGAAAACGCAGGTTAGAGGAGGGCGCGAAGCGATGCTCGACATTGAGTTTGACATCGCGAAACGGATTGTCGCCCGCCTCGAGAACGTCAGGGGGCGCAGTCGCATCGCCTTCCGAGTTTTTCTCTCCCACGACCAGAGTGCTCATCGCCAGCTTTTTGTTACTCAGATCCGGGAGTTCGATCCATTGCACGGCGCTGCCGGCGCGCTTTTGCGAGACGTCCAGCCCCGCCACGCGCACCTGGTAAAGGCCGGGCTTTAAGCTGGCCAGATGGTGATAGAGGATCGCGCTGGGCGGTCTAGTTGAATCGCTACTCAAAGGCCGGATGGACACGCGCTTGCTGTAACCGCTAACGGACTTGCCCTGATCGTCGTAGACCGTACCGGCGATATCAAGATTAGCTGAAGGTCCCTGGGGCGTGGCTTCCGGTTTCATGCCCGCGGTCACGACCCTGAGTGCCGCCGACAGCGCCAAGCCGCTCTTGGGATCATCGACAAAGTTGAGGGTGAGCGCGACCGGCAGGTCACGCTTTGGCATCGGCCCGCTCAATGCCTGGCCCAGCAGACTTCTTGTCTGTTTATCCTCCGGCTCTCCGGGCTTATTCGGTTTGGCTGCCGCCTGTTCGGGTTTGATATCGCCAAAACCTCGGCGAAAGCGAACGGTAAGATCGTCGCGCCCAACTACACTCACCTCGATCTTCCGATACCGTTGGCTCTTCTGGTCCTCAGTTTCGGGACGCCACGCCAACAGGTAATAGTTCGAGGTCTCTTTCAATCCGGTCGCAACGCCCGCCGACAGATCATTGGAATTGAAGAAGGCCCGTCCGCCTGTGTCACCTGCGAGAGCGTTCATGCCGTCCTGCGACGCGGCCAGGGCGGCAGTAGCGCTCGCCCCACGTTCCATTCTACCGGTCGGGTCGCTCGCGCCATCGATGATGGCCGTTTCCGTGCCCGTCGACAGACCGCGAGCATCGATGGAATAAACGACAACTCCCGTGGCAGCGGCCAGGGAAGTAATCTGGCGCAGGCGATCATGCGCGTCCGAATTTCGCGGGTCGAGAAGAAAGCCATCCGAGATAAAAAAGACGACTTTGCGGCCAGGCACGGATCTCGTGTTGCGGACCAGCGATTCCAGCGCTGCCAGAGTTTTATTCGCGATGGACGAAGCCTGCTGCAGAATCTGCGTAGCACGGCTGTGAATTACGTTAGCGGCACTTTCCCGGGATGAAAATGGAACGTCTTTGATGTATTGGTCGATGTAGTAATCAAGCACATCGCGATCTTCCTGATCGACCTTTAACGCCTGGAACGGAGACATCGGCGGTCTTTCAAGATTTCCCTGCGCGAAGTTGCGATATTTCAAACGGTCCACGGCGGCGCGCAAGACGGCTTTGTTGTCGGTGAGCTGTTGCAGGAAACCGATCTGTCCGCTCGCCGACGCGATGGCCACCATATCATTCGGGGCCATTTGCTCATCGATAAAACGCAAGAACAGCTTGTGCGTGTACTTA
>DATENS010000245.1:0-66016 GCA_035274925.1 Pyrinomonadaceae bacterium
ATCCGACGAAGAAGCGATGGGCCTGGAGGATTCAGGCGGCGAGCGCGATGAATTGTTCGAAGAAGCCCTGCGCATCTGTGTCGAGATGAAACGAGCCTCCACTTCCGTCCTTCAGCGCCGTCTGCGCATTGGCTATGGCCGTGCCGCTGCCGTGCTCGATCAAATGGAGCGCGAAGGCCTGATCGGGCAGGCGGACGGCGCGCGCCCACGTCCTGTGCTTGCCCGGGCAAATGAATTGGTGGCCGACTGGGACGAGCAGGAAGCTGGATAAGAAGCTCTCCACAACCAACCCGGGGCACTAGCCCGACCGTAAGGGAGGGCTCAGCACTATCTGCTGGAAAGAGCCCGACCTTTCCGCTTCAGCAAAAAAGAGCGGCCCCGCTCGTCTGACACTTACCAAACGGACTCTCTCCAATTTGAGGTCGTGGACTGTAAAACCGAAGACGAGGTCGCAACGTGAGCAGAGTCGCCAAACAAACCTTACTTAAATCAGCTTTCTTAACTTTAGTTCTGACCGCATCGTGGCTGGCGTCAACCTCCGTCGCCTTCGCCCGCGAACGTGAATGGCAACCCCAACGGACCTGGGTTTTCGTGGTGGGCATCCTGGAGTGGCAGGATTCAGAGACTTTTCCATCTTTTCCCAAGGCCAACCGGCGCGACGCCAAACTGGTTAACTTCTTCCGCGGCGCGGGAGTTCCATCCACGCAGGTGACTTATCTCCAGGACGCGCAGGCCACCACTCGGCGCGTGCGGGAACGCTTCAGCCAGATGCTTTCCCAAACCCGCGATGGTGATTTTCTTTTCGTCTATTTCACGGGGCATGGATACAAATCCGACGACGAACGCACCACGTTCTTCGCGACTTACGATGCGGGCGAGAATGCTTTCGGCTGGTCAACCAGATCGATCGTCAGCGACATTAATTCCCGCTTTCACGGATCGCGCGTGCTGCTCACCGCCGACTGCTGTTTTTCCGGAGAGTTGGTGAAAGATGCGCGCCGTCTCGACCCGCGGTTTTCCTACGCGGCATTAACATCGGCTTCCTCGAACCAGTCTTCGACGGAAAACTGGACATTTACGGAAATGCTTTTGGCGGGCTTGCGTGGAAAGCCTTATGCGGATGTAGATGGCGATGGGCATGTGACGCTGAGCGAGTTGGCGGAAAACGAGAAGCGTGACATGGCATTTGCTGAGGGTCAGCAGGCCGCGTTCATCGCGAATGGTCTTTTGAACGAAACCGTCATCGCCCTGGCGCCCCAGGCATCGAATGCCGCCATCGGGCGGCGGGTGATAGTGCGATCCGAAGGCGATTGGTACAAAGGCCGTGTCATCGATGCCAGAGGCAACCGCCTGCGCGTGCATTACTTCGGCTATGAAGATGCAGACGACGAATGGGTGCTGCCGCGGCAGATTCGCGGAGATCGCAATTCAAGCACGGCTGAATGGCAGACATCTGAGCGTCAGTTCGGCGGCGTCGACGGATGGATTAGAACCGGTGCTGGTCAGTCTTCATCCGGCACGACGCGAAACGGCTGGCTGACTACGCCGCTTAATTAATAGCCGAATCACTTCCACACTTTCTGTGGAAAAGCTTGTGAAGATCGCGCGTTTGGATGTCACAAGTTTTTGTCATGCAACACTTCCAGCAAAATGCACTCGCCAGCAACAGTTTGATTATTTCCCATTCGCTGCAGTAACTTCCATTCGTGAGATACGTAAGCGCGCTTCTCTCGCTAGCAGTCATATTCTTATTTCCAGCGTGTGCCAAACGTTCGCGTACAGTGTTGACGGCGAACGATCAGCAATCGGCTGGTGTCGCGCATGCCGGGCGAATCAACATCAACCGAGCTTCAGCAAAAGAGTTGGAAGCTTTGCCCGGTATCGGCAAAGGCCTGGCTGACCGAATTGTGCAGCATCGCGAAAAGTACGGCGCCTTTCGCCGAGCGGAACATCTCATCATAGTCCGCGGCATCAGTGACAGGAGATTCCGAGCGCTGCAAGATATGGTTAAGGTTGAATGAATCAAGGCTCCGTTAGGAGCCAAATGTTTATAGAACTAACGGTGTTGACCAGTCTCTACGCGCGGAGCGAAATCATCGAGTTTCGCTCCGCGCGATTTTCACAATCAGCCACACCGGGCTATAAACATTGCACGCCCACGGCGTTTTGTTCTGATGAGGAATCTCACCCAACTTCGATTAGCAGCTCGCGAGATTTTCGAAGAAGCCTTGCGGGCCGTTGACGCCGGCGAGGCGGTGCGCCGTGCAGTGCAGCGGAGGGAAGAGTCCTTCCTAATCAATGACGTCGAATTCAGCAATCCGAAGGTTTATTCAATCGCGGTCGGTAAAGCGGCGAGAACTATGGACTATGCTCTCGGTCAGATGATCGGAGAGTTGCTCGCCTTCAGGATTTTGGTAGGCCCTGATCCTCCGGCAGGACCCGCCGAGCGAGTGTTGCTGAACAAACGGCTTTGGTATGCAGGCGGACATCCGTTACCTAACAAGCGCAGCCTTTACGCGGCTCAAAAGACTTTGGAAATATTGGAGCAGGCTGACTCCGAAGCTGCTCTAGTGATCTTTCTTGTTTCAGGCGGTGGCTCCGCGATAATGGAGTGGCCAATCAACGACGAGATCAGCCTTGGCGATCTGCGCATGACAAACAAAGCCTTAATTGCCAGTGGCGCCTCAATCGGCGAAATCAATACCGTGCGTCGCGCCTTTTCAGCCGTTAAAGGAGGCCGCCTCGCTGCGCGTGCGCCGAACTGCGATCAAATCACGCTCATCATTTCCGACGTGCCGGCCGGACAGGAGTGGAACGTGGCTTCCGGTCCGACGCTATCGCCACCGGTTGACGCGCCGAGAGCACGCGACGTCCTGGAAAAGTATGATCTGCGCTCGCAAATACCCGAGCCAGTCCTCAGTGCAATTGATGCAGAGCCAGAGCCACGGCCGCCAGAGAATCCAACCACGCTGCGCGAACAATTCGTTCTGCTCCGCAACGATGACGCCCTCGAAGCCGCCGCCAATGCCGCCCGTCGTCGCGGTTTCAACGCTGACATTGCTCGAGACATTTCCGACGAATCGATCGAATCGGGCTGTGAAAGGTTGATTGAGCGGATTTCAAAACCGCGCCAAACAATCGATGCCGATCTCTCTGTGATTTCCGGCGGCGAGTTCTCGTGTCCGGTCCGGGGGACCGGCCTCGGCGGGCGCAACCTCGAGACGGCATTGCGGCTGGCGTGTTCGGCAAACTTAAGTTTGCCGGACTTTAACTTCGTCGCCCTCTGTGCCGGGACCGATGGTATCGACGGCAACAGTCCGGCGGCCGGCGCGATTGTGGACAGCACCACGCTCGAACGCGCGCGCACAATTGGCCTCGACGCGCACGACTTTTTGAATCGAAGCGATGCGTATTCGTTTTTCGTGGCTCTCGGCGACGCGATCACGACCGGCGCCACCGGAACAAATGTGCGCGATTTGCGAATTCTGCTGCGAAGCAACAAGAGAAAACAGATCGATACTTGACTCAGTCAGGTTCCGCGACTATAAAACTAACTATCGTGCAAACGATCGAATCAATCGACAAGACGTCGATAGATCCTGCTGGTCGCCTCACATTTCAGTCGCTCGCTGAAAGACTAAACTCGCTGAATGCGGTTCCATCTCTAGAGCAGGCCAACCGGCTGATTCAATACACCGACATCTCGGAAGATGAGATCGAACCATACCTCGGCTTCAAGGTCGGCAATTACTCGCGCCATCGCGTAATGAAGACCGAGTTTGTCGAAATGCTGGTGCTGTGCTGGAAGCCCGGCCAGCGTACGCCGATTCACGATCACAACGGCTCGCATGGCGCCGTGTACGTGCATCAGGGGATTCTTTGGGAGACGATGTTCGACTACGACACTGAGACTGGACTGCAATACAGATCGCATCGCGAGCTGCGTGCGGGAGGTTTGACGGGCTCGGAGCTTCCCGACATCCACCAGCTCGGCAATCCCGATGTCAGCGGGCGCGATCTGGTCACCATTCACATCTACGCGCCGCCGCTCGGCGTGCTCAAGACTTACAAACTCGGCAGCTCAGCCATCGACATGTACACGCCCGCGGAACCTGATTTTCTGTGAGCGCATTTCGCTTTATTCGCGTACAAACGTCTCAATCCGCAACTCCCGCCCATCAGTCACCAGGCTAATCGTTCCCTTCTCTCCGGTAGTCATTACCTGTGCTCCGCTCGCACGCCAGCGCTCAACCACTTCCTCGTGCGGATGTCCAAACATCGAAGCCCTTCCCACTGAAATTACCGCCAAAGAAGGATGTGTCGCGCCAACAAATGCGGCAATCGAAGAAGTCCGGCTGCCGTGATGCGCAACCTTGACGACATCGCTGCTTAAATCGATTCCTTCGGTCAGCACCAAACCTTCACCGCCCTTTTCAATGTCGCCGGTAAACAGGAACGACCGTTCGCCCATTCGCACCCTGAGAAGGATTGAGTCGTTGTTGCGCGACGAAGCATTCACATTTGACGTGGCCGGCGGCCACAAAACTTCAAACGAGACGTTGTCAATCCTCATCAGATCGCCGGCGCCGATGGTTTCGACTGGAAGGCGAGCCCGTCTCATCGTTTCGGCAAACCGGGCGAATTCCGGATCATTTGCAGGCGTGCGCGCAACCAGGGCGGCGCGGACTTTGAAGTTGCGCGCGACATCGTTCAATCCCTCAATGTGATCGGCGTCGGCATGGGTGGCAATTAAGTAGTCCACGCGATCCAATCCGCGCGACCACAAATATTCCGATACCACTCGTTCGCCAATGCTCCGTGTGTCGCGTTCGAAGGGCTCGTCTTCGTCAACGTCTCGCGAGTTCCAATCAAAGTTAGGTTGACCCCCACCGTCAATCAGGATCGTGGTTCCGTCCGGCAACGTCAGGAAAGCCGCGTCGCCCTGGCCCACATCCAGAAAGTCTATGTGCAAACGGCCGTCGGGCTTTGCCGCACTAAACGGGTGAAAAATGATCAGCGCTGTTAAGACAAAACACGCGGTCACGCCAATGCGTGCTTGCCAGGACAAATGGCTTTGCCTTGGCGCCTGGTGAAGAGGATCCCAACGCGTCAGGCGTAGAAGGAGAATACTGAGTGCCAGGAAATAAAGTCCGTAAACAAGAGCGCCCCACCCGGTGTAATGCGGCAGCCGCATCGATGCGACGTTGAAATACGAAAACGGATCAACCACATGAACAAGCAGCCAATTCAATTTTTCCGCGAGCATGACCAATGGCAAAGCAATTGTCGCGCTGATCTGAGATAGCAAGACCGCCGCCAGCGCCGCGAATGCCATCGCCACCATCAATGCTCCAACAAATATGTTGAGTACCAGCGACGAAATCGAAAGGCGGTGAAAGTAAATGATCGTCACCGGCAGCAAGACAATCTGCACACTTCCCGAAACCACCAGGGCGGCAGCCACGAACCTGAACAGCCATTGAGTGTGCCAACGCTCAGCAACGACTGCCAGACGTGTTTTGAAAAGCCGGTAACGGATGTTTGAACCTGAAATCTCATCCTGCCATTCACGCTCGCGCCAAAAGAGAGTCTCGGAAAGTGTCCGGAACCATCGCGGGCATTGCGGCGGATACGGCGTCACCATCGTCGGTCGCCATGAACCAACTCGTTGCATATTTCGCAGCACCGGCACGGCCAAACAAACGATTGCGATCACCGAGAGAAAGGTTAATTGAAAAGACGGATCGAAAAGATCTGACGGCTTCCAAATCAAAAGCACCAGGCCGGCCCCGGCGATGGTATTTAGCGAACCCGGTTTGCGAGCAACTACCGGAGCAAAGGCCGCAATGGTGAACATCAGTGCCGCGCGCGTCACTGAAGCTTCGGCCCCCACCGCAATCGTGTAACTCCACAGAAAAGCAGCAGCCAGCAGGAACTGCAAAATCGTGCTTTGAGTAATGCGGCGAACGATTAAGAGCACGACACCGGCGATGAAGGCGATCTGCATACCGCTGATCACCAGAATGTGAAAAGTGCCGCCGGCGCGAAACCGCTCGGCAGTTCGATAGGAAATGTTGTGCGCATTTCCCAGTAGTGCAGCATTTAGAACTGAGGCGGTCTCTCCAGAAAATCTCTGACTAAACTCTCTTTGCAGATGTGCGCGCCATTGATAAAGCCAGGCCAGCGGCAGAAATACTCTCTGGTCACCCAGTCGCTCGATCAGCAAGGGACTCTTGATAACACCGGTCGCGTCATAACCCTTACGCTCAAGATACTCAGTGAAGGGCGACACTCCCGGATTGCGAAAGTCCGCGTCGCGATCGAGCCTGGTCATCACGCGGACACGGGCGCCATGATGAAGTTCGAGGGCTTCATACTGCGCCAGGACTCCCTCGTCGGGTGTGCGTGCATAAAGCAAGATTGTTCCTGCGACGGCTTTATCAGCTTGCTTGAGTTGAATCGTTTCTGTCTGGACCGTGAGATAAAAACTTTGCGGCGCGGGCTCAGGCTCGCCCGCCACTGTCCCTGTGACTTCCACCGGATCACCAGGGCCAACGGCGCCTTCGTCGTACAAACGCGCGATGCGGTGAGAAGCAATGGGGCGATTCTCAATTATCGAGAGTACGGTTCCCGCTCCGAAGAAGGCGAGAATCAGAAAGGCGGTGGCCCATCTGGTGTGCTGGTAACGTAGAAAACCAATCGCTAAAAGCGCGAAGCCACCACTCGCGATAATCGTCGCAACCAGAATCGATCTTGCCTGAAACGCCTCGCGCTGCCCGGTCACGATTCCGAGACAGATTGATATGGTGAGAACGAAGAGCGGACTTGAACAGCTCCGAACCTTAGGAGACTCCGCCATTGGGTTCTATTGGAGAACGAATTCAGGAATTAGTTTTTGTAAGCCGGCGAGAACTTAGCAGAAACAATAGCGCCGTCAAGGACCACTACAAGCCAAAGATCTTGCTAACTACAAACGTACGCAGATGAACTAATTT
Organism: Pyrinomonadaceae bacterium; assembly: GCA_035274925.1. Classification (GTDB taxonomy): domain Bacteria; phylum Acidobacteriota; class Blastocatellia; order Pyrinomonadales; family Pyrinomonadaceae; genus UBA11740. Next base: position 6,996 of record DATENS010000245.1, read on the forward strand.
AGGTGTGCTTGCCGCTACATTGGCATTACGGGTGGGGGAATTACCTGCGAGCCAACTGCACCACGGTTTCCACGTGGTGTGTCTGTGGGAACATATCAAAGGCGGAAATTGAGACTACTGAGTAATCACCCGCGATCAGCTTCCGCAAATCGCGCGCGAGCGTTGCAGGATCGCAGGAAACATAAGAGATCTTTTTCGGCTTCAGTCGCAGAATTCCCGAAATCACGCGCGACTCCGCACCCGTGCGTGGCGGATCGAGCAGGAGGAAGTCCAAAGCGCCGTCAAGGCCGGCGCACTCCAAACTTTCGAGCCAGTTGGCCACGTCCTTGTTAACGATATCCGCATTAGGAAGATCAGCTTCGGCCAGGTTCCTACGCCCAAAGTCAGAGGCGGCTGCGTCACCTTCGACTGCGACAACTTTTTCAAAGCGGCGCGCCAGCGGGACCGTGAACAAGCCGACGCCGCAATAGAGCTCGACCGCCGTCTGGCCGCGAACATCGCCAAGAGCAGCATCGATCAGTTGCGGCAGCAGGTCAGTGTTCGCCTGAAAGAAACTCGCAGCATTGAGGTGGTAGCGCTCCCCGTTAATCGTTCGCGTGATGTCGTGTACAGGGCTTCTGCCGCGATCATCGACGATTGAGACCTCTGCGTCGCCTACGATCGCGCGAAAATGCCGCGCGTCGTCTGGTAACGCGTTCTGCTGCATCCGTGCTCGCACGCGCTCAAGCCCGGTCTCCAGGTCAGGCGCGAGCACCGCACACTCGGCGACGTCACAAACGCGGTGCGAGCCACTTTCGAAATAGCCGAGCCGCTTCCGAATCGAATCGAATTGCCATTGCGCGCGCGAACGATAGTACCATTCATTGGGCGCCGGTATCAGCTCGAAGTGCGGAATTGATTCCAAACGCCCAATGCGACGCAAACAGTCTTTAATGATTTCGGTTTTAGCGTCGAGCTGGGCCTGATAGTTAAGTTGCTGAAAGTCGCAGCCGCCACAACGCCCAAAGTAAGGGCACGGAGGTTCAACGCGGAGCGGCGACGGTTCGATTATTTCTTTGATAGAAGCAAACCTGACATTTCCTTTTACGCGATCCACATGGACCCTGAGTCGGTCACCGGGAGCAGCCAGTGCGACCATAACCGTGCGCCCATCGGCATGCGCGAACCCGAGCCCGCCCGGCAGAATGCGTTCGACGAGGACCTCGAACTCGTGGCTGACTGTATGTTGTTTGAGGTTGTTTTCCAGAATGCTATGCCCCGCATGGCCTATCGTGTTGCTTACAACTAATAAATGATCTCACAAGTAGAACAGACTCAGCCGCGGGATCCCAAAATGTTCACGCAGCCGGCGGCGCAAAAGATTGTCTCGCGTCTGCTGGTACGCCGCTTTATCCATATGACGCTTGTACGGTTTGATCTGCTCTTCCACAGCCGTCACTGAAGATTCAAGCTGATCCGGAGGAATTGCGGCGTTAATGGCGCTGTCGAGCAAGCGATCCAAACCGGTTAACGAGTCTTCAAGCTTGCGCGTGTCGGGTTGGGCGGCGCTGACGTAGTCGTCACGAATCTCCGTCAGGAGCGAACTCGCACGGACGAGAGCTTCTTTCAAATCATCCTCTTCTTCACGGTCCTGGCCAAGCTGACTCAGCGAATCAAGTGAGCGCGCCAGGTGCGCCACCACCACCTCGCGTGAAAAAGGAGACGCATCCGGTGACAGACCGGCCTCGCCGGTTGGTTTCTCATCGTGACCGCCTACCCGGGATTCGAGCCACTCGGCGTACTGCGCTTCAACTTCTTCCTGACAATAGAGGAGAGACTTAACGCTGCGCTTCCGCTTTTTCGATTCGTGCGAATCAAATGCGTGCTCGATCCCGCGCAACGCCACGTGCAAGGGCACGCCCCGCTCCTTCCAGCTTTCAATCAGGGCCCAATCAATCGGACTCAGCATTAGATGCTTGCCGCGGCGGCGAATAAAGGTGTCTTCGATTTCGGTGAAGTAGGAAAAGTAATTCAACGGAAGATGTGCTTTGTGCTTTGTGCTTTGTGCTTTGTGCTTTGTGCTTTGTGCTTTGTGCTTTGGAATTTGTAATTGGGAATCTGTACTTAGTTCCTCAGGACTGCGTGGCCGCTGAACGACGAAGTACAAAGTACTAAGTACAAAGTACAAAGCACTCAGTACTAACTACTAAGATGCTTCTGTCGCTGATACACTAACCTCAGCCCTTCCAGCGTCAGCGTCTCGTCAACTACTTTGATGAAGTCAGAACCTTTTGCGATCAAAGGCGCCAGTCCGCCGGTCGCGATAACTTTCGGCTCGCCACCCAGCTCGTCGATCATTTTCTTGAGAATGCCGTCCACCAAACCGGCATAACCATGGTAGAGACCTGACTGCATCGCTTCGATCGTCGCCGATCCAATTACCCTTGCCGGCCGTTTGATCTCGACGCGCGGCAATTTCGCCGCTCGCTCGAACAGGGCATCGGAAGAGATCGAGATTCCCGGCGTGATCACGCCGCCCACGTACTCGCCCTTTTCGTTGATGGCATCGAAAGTTGTGGCCGTGCCGAAATCAACCACGATGCACGGTGCGCCATACTTATGAATGGCCGCCACCGCGTCAACAATACGGTCGGCGCCGACGTCGGCCGGAGGCTGATAGAGAATCGGGACTCCGGTATCGACCGTGTGATCCACAAACAGCGGCGTCAGATGAAAATAAAGCTCCGACATTTGCTTCAATGGAAAATTGAGTGGCGGCACGACCGAAGCGACGGTGATGGCATCGATCGATTTGAAATCCAGATCCGCGAGCGAAAACAGGTTCCGCACGTGGACACCCCACTCGTCCACCGTGCGCGAGCGCGCCGCCGTCAATCGCCAATGCGCCATGAGGATCTCGCCATCAAACACGCCGAGAGAGGTGTTGGTGTTGCCGATATCGATGACTAGAAGCATCTTAGTTGGTCCGGCCAGTCATTTCTGTCTCAGCCAATTCACGCAGTTCAGACTGTGCACCTTTGGCTGCTGCTACTACCGACTTCCAGGTGGCATCATCCTGAAGCTTTTTCATGTCCTGCTCTTCATAATTCCCTTTTGGATACGCCGCGCGGAATACTTTGCTAAATCGATTGAGGATCGCGTGCTCCGGTTCCGAGATAACTCCGTCTCGAACCAGTTGGCGCGGATGACGACCCCAATAATCGTCAAACCACATGCAAAGCATCTCAGTAAAGCCCGCTTGGAACTTAGTGCCGCCCGCGGCGATATGGTCGACCATGTCCAACAAGCCTTCGCGAAACGCCTGGATGTCAGGGGTGGCGCTTGTGAACCACGAGGCCGTCATGGCTCGCAATGCCGTAACATCACCGGCCCTCACGATTTTGAGCTCGCCCGCTCCGGTCTCGACCCGCAGTGCGCCGTCGCTCTCAAGCCCGCGCGTGGTGCCCTCAAAAAATTCATTGTTGAGCGTCACTCGCACTTTGCGATCGAACGCGTAAGACGATTTCGCGCACCACTCGCGAATTGTGTGTTCCGCACCGCTTTCACTTTGCAAGGCTTCGTATCGCTGACCGATTGTCTTGATTAGTTCACTGAGAATCAACTCGCCGTCGGGAGTAGCTCCGGTAATCGCTTCGATCGATGTCGCAATCGGACTCAGGTCAGCGGGGAGACTCGTCTGTTGCAAGTTGATCCCGATGCCTACAATTGCGGCCATTCCATTTATAGTCTCGACGGTCTCCGTCAAAATTCCGCCGAGCTTTCGTTCATTAACGCAAATGTCGTTGGGCCACTTAATGTCGACCTGCAGATCACAGGTGCGCGCCAGCGCGTCGGAAACCGCCAGCGCGCTCATCAACCCGATCAGCGGCCAGCGGCCCAGTTCGAACGCCGGGCGAAGAACTATGCTGAGATAAAGACCGGCGTCCTTCGGCGACTGCCACGCGCGATTGAGCCGTCCCCGCCCCTGGGTCTGTTCGCGTGCAACCAGGCAAAGGCCCTCCGGCGCGCCTGCTTTGGCCTGGCGCATTGCTTCGAGATTAGTCGAGCCGATCGAATCGAAACGAAGAATCGTCGGTTTCATTCCGAGTTTGGAGTCAGCGCGGCAACACCTGCGGCATGCTCGCTAACGTGTAGGTTAATGCGGCCATCACCGCGCAGTTTTCCTGCAGGTCTTTAGGATCCACCTTGTCCAGCGTGTCGGCCGCCGTATGGTGATAATTAAAGTACGTTCGCGTGTCCTGGATTGGCGCGAACGTTGGCACGCCCGCAGCACCCAACTGGCCGATGTCGGCTCCGGTCTCTTCCACCAGTCGCGTTACCCCCGCGCCCTGCGTTTGCAAGATCGTTGCTAGCGGCTGTAACAGCGTAAGAATTTGAGGTTTACCGCTAGCGTAAAATCCCATCGGACGGCCAGAGCCGATGTCGGCTTCGATGGCGGCAAAGTGGTTGGCCATCTCGTTCTTATGATCTGCGGCGTAGCTGCGCGCTCCCATTAAGCCATTCTCTTCGTTCATCCACAGGATCACGCGAATCGTGCGCTTCGGGCGCAGCCGCAACTTTTTCACAAGTTGCACAGCCTGCATCGCCATAACGCAACCCGCTCCATCATCAAGCGCGCCCGTGCCGAGGTCCCATGAATCAAGATGTCCGGAAACGATTACTACCTGCTCGGGGTGCTCGCTGCCTTTCAAATCGGCGACGACGTTATAGCTGACCGCATCCGGCAGGGTTTCGGGTGTGAGTACGAGGCGCATGCGCACCCGCCCCTCTGAAGTGAGATGGGCCAACAGGTCGGCATCTTCAGCAGCTACGGCCGCGGCAGGTATTTTGGGAACATCCGCTGCATAGCGAAAGGCGCCGGTATGCGGCAGTCGATAAGTCGCGCCGCCTACAGAACGGACCAACGATGCCACTGCACCCAGCCGCCCGGCTTCAGTCGCGCCCTGGCCGCGATACAGAACCGCCTGGCCGTACGCGGCGCCCGCGAAACCATTGTCGGCCAGCCTCTGATCGAATTTCGGATTGAACAACACTATCTTTCCCGCCACACGGTCGCGACCGAGCGCGCGTAGTTCATCGAAGTTGTTGACCACGACTACTTCAGCCGTCAAACCCTCTTTCGCGGTTGCGACACTTCCGCCTAATGCGGTGAGCACGATCTTCTGGGTAGTACCCGTCGCCATGCCGCGATATTCGAGCAGCGCGCCAGTCTCTTCGCCGCGCACCCAATGCGGCACCATTACTTTTTCGAGCTTCACTTCGAGGCCCAGCTTGCGCAGCTCGGCTGCCGTGTACTCGACCGCTGCCTGCGCTTGTGCGGATCCACTCAGACGCGGTCCGATATTATTCGAGAGATGGGCCAGCTGACGGTAAGCATAATCGCTTTCGAGGGCCGCATTTTGAATTGCTTTGATCTCGGAAACGAACTTTGGTTCGAACGAGGGAGGCTGCGGCCGCTGGGCCGAGACGCTCGCCGATATCGTGACCGACGCGATCAATGTCTTAAGCAGAAATAACTTGATGAAAGTTAGCTTACGGTTCGTCATCCGGGATGCTCCATGAAAAGTGTGTAGTGACTGGATCGCAGCATAAACGAAAGACCGCCGGGCGCGCCACCAGCGCGGGGCGATTGTTCGATTGGGAGAATGAAGTTGGCACCGGGAGCGGACCGGGGCCCCCGCGCGAGCAGCTCGCGCGGGGCGGTGGATGCGACCTGGTGTAAACTGCGATGCCTGACAAGGAGAACTGCCGATGAAAAAGATCTGGTTCCTGATTCTTCTTTGCTGTCTGGTCCATGCTTGTGCGAAGCCGGCCACCCAGTTCACTGCCGCCAGGATCGTTGATTTGTCTCATCCGTTCGACGCGCAGACGATCTACTGGCCCACTGAAGACGGCTTCAAGTTGGAAAAGCGGGCCGACGGCTTTACGACCCAGGGCTTCTATTACGCCGCCAACTCTTTTGCTGCGCCGGAACACGGCGGCACGCACATCGATGCGCCGAGGCACTTTGCCGCCAACTCAAACACGGTGGATCAGATTCCGCTCGACCAACTCATCGGCGATGGGATTCTCATCGACGTCACGAAACAGTGCGAGGCAAATCGCGACTATTTGATCGGTGTCGAGGATTTTGCGAATTTCGAGAAACAGCATGGACAGATTCCGAAAGGATCAATCATTCTCTTGCGCACCGGTTTCGCGAAGTACTGGCCGGACCGCGTGAAGTATATGGGCACTGACGAGCGCGGCGCCGCCGCCGTCGCAAAACTTCATTTTCCCGGTTTGAGCCCTGATGCCGCTCGCTGGCTAACGACGAATCGTTCGATCAAAGCAATCGGGCTCGACACCCCGAGCATCGACTTTGGCCAGTCGACGCTCTATGAAAGCCATCAGATTCTCTTCGCCAGGAATATTCCCGCGTTTGAGAATGTCGGCGATATGAGCGCGCTCCCGGCAAAGGGATTTGAGGTAATCGCCATGCCGATGAAGATCAGCAGAGGAAGCGGAGGCCCGCTGCGAATTGCGGCGCTGATTCGATAATGACACGCGGAGGGTTCAATTACTATCTCTTGAACTAGTCATTGACCTCCGGCAACTCTGTCTTGTATAAGCTGGCTGCGTTTCCGAGCCTGCCAGTTTGATTTGCTCAATCGAGTCTGAGAACTATGAAGACACTTTGCATCGCTTTGATTCTGATTGCGGCATGCGCGGCATGCGCAAAGAAAACCTCCAACAGCTCCGAGCCGGGCCCGGCTTCAGCGGGCACGAAGACCGAAACCAAACCTGCCGCCGAACCTCAGGGAACGAAAGACCTGTCCGGGACTTGGGTCGCGGAAGAGGGCGGGCGTACCTGGGAACTTGTGATCGTTTCCACGGGGCCTAACACATGGACGACCACGCCGACGCTGCTAACTAATCCGGACAAGAACGACCTGATCTACGGAAAACCCGGTGACAAGGGCGATCAGATAAATATCGTCGGAGATGGGCCCGGCAAGTTCAAAGTACAATGGGCCAAGAAAGAGAATTTTCACGAAGCCGCGTTCTGGCCCGGCACTGGTACTTACGACGACAACACTTTCAATTTTGCTGGCTACTATATGGGAAAGCGGAAGGCCTGACGCGTCTCGACAAATCGAATGAAGCGTTGCCCCACCTGCGAGCGCACTTACCCTGACGACGAACAGGTTTTCTGTTTGATGGACGGTTCGGTTTTGTCGGCGCCTTACGACCCGGGTGGGGCAAGAGATGCTTCGCCGAAGCGCGACTCTGCTCCGCCACCAACCGAGCTAATCAGCGTTGCAAAGGAAAGTTTGCCACCCACCCGCGCGGCGACACCCGACTTACAATCCACGATTGCCACACCTTTCGCGCAACAGCCAATGCAACGGCCCGCACAGCCGTTTGCCCCCGAAGAAATCAACGAAGTACGCCCGTTGCCGGAAATCGTTCGCTGGATGTTCATCTTGCGGGGCGGCGTCGCGATTTTGTTCGGAATTCTGCTGCTTCTCTGGAGGGCTCAATGAACAATTTATTAGCGGCCCCTGATTGTTTCGCGCTCCAGGCAGGTGACTACGCAATTCCGTTTTTCTTGATCATAGTCTCATCGGTGACTGCCGGAATCTGCACAATCATCGCTGGCGCGAAATTGCAGTCAACTTACAAGCGCGACTGGCTCGTTATCGCAAGCGGAATACTGCGGGTGATTCTCGTATTCTCCTTCGGACTTCTTGCGCTGATGTTGATTGTTGCCGGGGCGATCGAGATTGCCGCCGCAATCCGTTTACGCAAGCAGGTCAACGGCACAGCTTTTCTGGCCCTGGCTGGAATAGTTTCAATGGTGTTCCTGCCGCTGCTGTTTGTCGTGCCGCGGGGGATTTCACCGTTCGAGCTCTTCGGTGGCTTGCTAATTATTTTCGGCGCATCGTCGGTGGCGTTTGGTTTGACTCTGCGTACTTCTGCTCGATCAGCGCCGTAGCGAGTTCAAAAAGGCCCGCTAGAGGTCTGGTATCCGACAACATCCGATTTATTGCCGAGCCTTATCCAAGCACGCCGCGAAACTTCGCTCCCCCGTAACCCGGGAACACTGCGTTCAAGTTAGTCGCACCGAGATGCTTCGACGCTACTTCGCCGAACACATCGCGAAAGTCGGTAGTCAACGCCAGGTCGCGGCCTTCATATAACTGATCGGATTTCAGTCCCGGCCATTCGCCGTAAACTTTTCCGCCGCGCACAGAGTTCCCCAGCACGAACATCGCGTTCGCGTGGCCGTGATCGGTTCCCCGATTGCCATTCTCGCGCGCGGTGCGGCCAAACTCTGACATCGTCAGGATCACCACATCGTCCATGCGCTGGCCGAGATCGGTGTAGAACGCGGCGATCGCTGAGCTGAAGTTTCGCAGCAGGTTTCCCAGTTGACCCTGCTGATTTCCCTGGTTCACATGCGTATCCCAGCCGCCCACGTCGGTGAAAGCAACTTCCAACCCAACTCCGGCTTTGATGAGCTGCGCCGTCTGTCGCAGGGCGTTGCCGAATGGCGTCGTGGGATAGTTGGCTCCGTTCTCGGCCCTGTATTGCGCCGGGTTAACTTGCTTCAAGTACTTGATCGCTTCGAATGTTTCGCGGCCGGTTCCATGCAGCGAGTCATTCACCGCCTGGTCATAAATTTCTTCGAAGCCTCCCTGCACCGACGCCGAAGTCTGGCCCGCGCGAATCCGAAAATCTGCCAGATTTGAAATCGCGAGCGTCGGCGCCCTGCCCTGCATCGCGCGCGGCATCTGCTGAGTCATGGAAACGGCCCGGAACAGAGATTTCTCCGGATCAACTTTGGACTGGAGATAACGATTGAGCCAGCCGTCGCGCGTTGATTTCACACCGTGCGTGGCTGATTCCATATAGTCCTGCGCGTCAAAATGCGAGCGCGTGTTGTCAGGAGATCCGGAGGCATGCACAATCGCGAGCCGCTTTGAATCCCACAGCGGTTTGAACGAGGCCAACGCCGGGTGCAAACCGAAAAAGCCGTCGAGGTTAATCGCTGCTTCCGCGCCACCATTCGGTTTGGGAATCGCGATGTTCGGCCTCATGTTGTAGTACGCGCCCTCACCGTAAGGCACCACCATGTTGAGACCATCGACCGCGCCTCGCTGAAAAATCGCGATTAGGGTTTTGCGTTTGCCGCCGGTCACTTTGTCGAACGACTCTGCCAGCGTCCGTTGCAGGAAACTCGGCGCCGAAGCCATCACCCCGAACGAAGCCAACGCGATGCCGCCAGTTTTGATGAAGAACCTTCTATTCATGGCTTTTCTCTCAACTAAGCTTAGCGGCGGGCTACTGCCCGCCGGTCGGGCGGTAGCCCGACTCTAAACGTTCGTTACTTTCTTACTGCCGCTGAAACTCGGGCGAGCCCAAAATCAGCCCGGCGATCTTTACCACCGGATTGTCGATCGCGGCCGCGTTAAGATTTGCCGCCTGCTGCTGACGCTGCTGTGGACCGTCACCGCCGCCCGGTCCCTGCATGTTGCCTCTCTGAAATCCCGCTTCAAACGGGTTCTCAGGCGCCTTCGCCGAAACCGTCTGCACTGGCGGCATCTCCGGCAACGTAAGCTGATCGCTAAGTTGCTTCAATAAAGTCTCACGCGTCTTGGGCGAGATCTCACCGCCAACAATAATCGTCACAAATCGATCGAGCAGCCTTTCCTTGTCCAGCGTTTTGCCGCCCGCTATATCGCCGACAAAGCCGGCCAGATTAACCCGCGTTCCCGGAATCCGATTGCTGACCAGGGCGAGCGCGAAATTCATTCGCTCGAGTAGTGCTCCGGTGTTCACCCAGTCTTCGGCCACGTCTGAATATCCATTCGGGGTTTGAAAACCGTAGAGCGGCTGGCCCATGCGCGCAATCCACTGGTGAAATGCGGGACCGCCGTTGGTGTCGGCGCCAACCGTGCGCGCGGCGCTGATAGCCAGCTCAAACGGCCGTTTGATTTTCGCGCGATAGGCATCGGCCGAGTTGAATTCCGGCGAAAAGAAGATCGCCTTCAGCACCTCACGAATGTCTCCATCCGTCTTGGTAAAAGTCTGTGCTACACGATCGACGAGAGCCGGCGGCGGGTTATCCGCCACAAAGTGCCGCACCAGCTTAGTAGCAATGAACTTCGCCGTCGACGGATGACGCGCCAGAATATCCAGCACCATCAGGCCGTCCTTCACACCACCGCCCGCGGGAATCTTGTGACCCAGCACGATCTTTTCGCCATCGTCATGCACGGCCTGATTGAACCGGAACGTACCCGCGTATTGGCGCAGCATTTCGAGACGACGGCCATTCATGCCGTCGGCGGCCGCAATCCCTGCGCCGCGGGGCGCCACGATGGTCCAGCCGGTGAAACATCGCGCTACTTCCTGCACGTCTTTCTGCGTGTATCCGCCCTCGACTCCGAGCGTGTGCAACTCCATCAACTCGCGCGCGTAGTTTTCGTTGATGCCCCGGCGCTGCTGCTGTGGTTGCGGCGGTCTTTGGTCCTGAGGATTGTTGGTCATCAGACTCGGATTACGCAGCAGTCCCTGCCTGGGGCGCGGCGGCTGCGCGTTCGGACTCACGCTTTGAAAATTGTCGAGATAGAAAAGCATTGCCGGGCTCTCGGCGGTCGCGCGCAGAAGTTCTGAAAATTTGCCGAGAGTGTGCGGCCGGATAGTGTCGCGATCGTAAGAAATCAACAGCCACCGATCGGCGCCCTTGTTGGCGAACACATTGAAATGATTCGTCCAGAAATCTACCAGCACTTCCTGCAACTGGCGTTCGCTGTAAACGGCGCGCAGGATGCGCGACATTTGCAGCTCGCCGGTCATGAACTGCGGCGGACGCAGATTGTTTTCTTTGAAGTATTGAAACACCGCGCGCCGGTACTCGGCATTGTTCATCGGGTTCGCGTTGTTGTTAGCCGTGTTTGCCGCCGCATTACCTGCCGGGCCCTGCATCTCGTTGCTCATCGCCTCGCCGGCCTTTTGGCTGGTCGCGGGCGCGGCATTGGCGCCGCCCTTGGTTCGGTTCTCGCGCGCAGCGGCCAAATCGGCCGGGAGGTTATTACGTCGTTCCAGTTGACGCAGCAGTTGGCCCGGTTGCGGATACTTCTCGTAAAGCTGCGCGGTGGTCATGCGCAGCGTTTCCAGATTCTGCAGCTTCGCCTCAGTAGTTGAGTCGTTTATCTTTTCAGGAAACAGTTGCTGGTTAATATAGTTTTCGATTCCCACCGCTTTGACCCGCTCGACATCGCCCGGCCGCGCACCAAAACCGAGGCGGTTAAGAACGTGCGAAATGCGCTGCTCTTCAGTGAGTTTCGCAGCCTTCTTCGCGGACTGGGCTTTCATACTTTGCGCGCTGATGCCGGCCGCAAAAGTGCTCACCAGTAACGCCGCGATGGAAAGAAACGCAGTCACGCGACTGGCGAGCGAAGGAAGTTGGACTCGAATCATTTTGTTTTTCATCTTTCTATTTCCTGAATGGTGATCGCGCCGGAAACCCTGCCAACAAACTGTTTTCACTATGCTTAGACGCCGGGAAACGGCCCTTGGTTGAGTAAATCTTAGCCCCAGCCGATCGGGGGTGCAATGCGAATTCTTACCGGTTCCGGGCAGGACTTCTCAGTATCAGGTAAGTCGATTTGCGCTTTTCGGGAGTGGCGAACTTGTTGCCAAGCTAACCAATTCAGTTCGACGCAGGAGTGCTGGGTCGCTGTCGCGCGGGCGCCGCCGGCCGCGGATAGCTGACCGGGCTTCGGTTGCCGTCTTTGTCCACGGCACGCACGCCGAAAAATGAATTGTCTTTCGACATTCCCTTCGCCGTGAACGTCAGCACGTTGCCCACTGATCGCGAATTGGTCCAGGTAGCGGATATCGTGTCTCGCCAGACGATTTCATAACCGGCGAGGTCAGGTTCTTTGTTCGCTTCCCACTTCAGTTGCGTATCATTAGCCAGACCGGTGGTCATGGTCACGTTCTTTGGACGCGCGGGCGCCATCGCCAGCGCCGCCAACGAAGCTGCGTTCACGCGCGCGACATTCGCGATATAGCCAAAGTCGACGAACTGCGGCAGGTCGCCATACTGGATTCCATTTTCGATGCGAATGTTTTGATGCTGGTGGCGATAGTCCTCGTTCGGCTCCGTAAAGCGAACCGCCGGAAACCCGCGCTCGAGAAACGGAATATGATCGCCGCCACGGCCATAGCGATCGCGGCGATAGATCATCCACACTTTCATGGGCACGTAACGCTCGCTTGTCTCTTTAATGAACCGCGCCAGCTGCCGCGAGGCCGAATCGTTTTCGCCGCCCACGCTGCGGCGCGTGGCGGCTTCGGATTGCGATTCATTCGACGGCACACCTTCTGAGAAAACGCGCACAGTGCCGCGGTCTCGCACTCCGTTTCCGCCCAGCGAGTTCCCAATAATGTCGTTGGTAAACATCGCCTCGATGTCCATCTTGTTTTTCTTCGCCTGTTCGGCAAAGTAAGTCGAACCCAGCAAGCCCTGCTCTTCACCGGGAACTGTCATGAACACTATCGTGGCGTCGAAGTTGTATTTCGCCATCACCCGCGCCATCTCCAAAACTGCGGCGGTGCCTGAGGCGTCATCATTGGCGCCGGGCGCGTCGCACTTGGCGTCGGTCGGGCTCGTACACATGGAATCGTAGTGACCGCTGACAACGTAAACGCGATCCGCAGACGCGGGCTGGCTGCCTCGTAGCGTGGCCACAACATTGGTCATCATGGTCGGCTCGGGAACCCGCGCGGCCTTTGGTTGTTCGAAAGTTTGCTTTTCGACTGTCATGCGACCACCCGATTGCAGAGCGGCCTTTTGAAATTCCGCGAACAACCAATCACGCGCCGCGCCGATTCCGCGCTGCGGGTCCTTTTGATCGGAAAGCGAGTTACGCGTGCCAAAGCTCACCAGCTTGCGAATCGTCTGCTCGATGTTTCGCGCACTGATCTCAGAAACGATCCTGGCGATCCTGGGATCGCGCCGCGCCGGCGCCGTTGCTCGTGAGCGTCGCGGATTCGGTTGAGCCGCTGACGAAGACACTGATTGAGTCAGAAATGACAGAGCCAATAAGAGACACCAGACAGGCCTTCGCCTTACAAAACAGATCATTGTTCACCTCTGGGATTAACGGAATTGACGAGACTCTAGCAACAGGCGGTGCCGTACGCAACTGATGGGACGATTTTAGTCGATGCTGCGCGCGCGCGTCCCGGCTTCGGCAGTCTCTGAGTATTGAGGCTCAAGAAAGCGTGTGGTGTTTTCAGTGACGTTCATTGAAGTAGGGAGTGGGGACGTCACGGGCCGGCCGAGTTGACCCTGGAGGTTGGCCGGGGCGATCGAGCGTTTGCCGCTCGCACTCTTTCCACTGAGCCCGGCGCCAATCAAACGCGATAATTGCCGCGCTAAAAACACATCCACCGTCAGAATTGTAACCATCCCCATCGCCATCATGATGACCAGCGGATCTGATCCCAGCGCCGTTTTCTCAGCCAGTTTAACCGCGCCCACCAGCAGCGCGATGAAACCGCCCAGGGTAAGCACCGCTATAGTCGTGCCGATGGCCGCAATGGCTTTGGTGACGTCGATTGAAATCTTGCTATCTGATTCAGTGCTGAGGTTTGCGCCGCATCGATTGCAATACGGAAGACCAAATGAGTATTCAGATCCGCAGGATGGACAAAACATAGCAGTGACCCTAAATCGTGAATCGTTAATAGAAAAGACGACCTTGCTCGTCTGTCAATACGACTGAACCTGCGGCCCGGTTCACCTCAATTTACGATTGACGACTTATGATTCACCTGATTCGGTAGGCTTTTCCCTTCCAGACAACGATGACATCGCCTCCGAGCTGCTGGGCGATTGAGCGAAGACCTGAATCCAATGCGGAAAAATCGCTTGACCCGCGCGCCACGACGGCAGTCGGCATTGAAGACTTGAATTTAGTATCAACCCAAACGTTGCCCTGACGGCGAAACTTGCGGCCCCCCACAGAAACCTTCTCGTCCGATTCCGGTTGGGCAGTTTTGTCACTCTTGCGGGCCGGTGCGTCGCTTTCCTTGGTCGCAGTCGTTGACGAAGACAATACTCCTGCCCCGGCGCGTGTCTGACCGGATTGTTCCTGCTTTCTTGCCGCAGGGACCTGCTGGTTTGCACGACCGCTGCCGCGATCTTCATCCCGGGCTTTCGCCAAATCCGCGTTGCGCGCGCGATCGTCGATTACTTTTAGCTTCTCCTGCGATTCGTTCCGGCGCGGGCCGCCATGAATATTGCCTATGTTCTGTTGCTCACGCTGCCGGTTATCCACCCGGTAATTGTCGGCGGACGGTTGCGGCGCGTAGGACGGGGTCCCTTCGGCGCGAGGTTCAGCCGGAGCCTTGGCGGCTATCGCCGGCGCGGCTTCAGTTTCGGCTGCATCCTTTGCTGGTGCTGGTGGAGGCGGTGGCGCACCGGCGAGAGTAGATTCTTCTCCGATCTTGTCGAGGTTCGGTGCGGTAGCGGCCCGCGTTTCGGTCTGTATCGATGGCGCGGGTTGCGCGTCTTGCGAAACGGTGGTGACCGCCGGCGAACTTACCGCTTGAATTTGATTTGTGTTCGGTTCGTTCCGCGCGATTAGCGACGAGTTGCGGTTGTCAGCCGTGCGCCGCCACACGAGCAGAGAGATTCCCACTAAAACAACCAACACCAGCACGGATGCCGCGTAACGCAATGCCGGGGCTGAAAAGAGCGCACCTAACTTTTGGGACCAGGACCGCGCCGTCACCGCTTCGCTGGCGGGCACCTGAGCGTTTGCGACGGCGCCAGTGGCCATCGTCAACTGAGTGGCAATTTTCCGGCAGTCGTCACAATCCGCAAGATGCGACACGTAACTCGAGCGCGTGGCCGCAGGCAACGTGCCTTCGGCAAATGCGTTCAGTTCGTCCGCATCAAGATGTTCTGTACCCACGCTCGCCGTCTTTACATTCCCGGCATAGCGTCGCATCAAAACATCAATTTGTGTATCGTCCGGTGTCATTACTTCTCAATTCGTTCGAGCGGCTTCGCTCAGTCTGCTAATTCGATGAACGAACTAGCGCCAAAAACTTGCGATAATCCTCTAAACCGTTACTGAATCTCCCTCGGCCTTCTCCAAAACGGATCCGCTCTGAGACGCCAGCAAAGGCTCAACGTCCATTTGCAAACTCGATGCGACCTGGGCTAACGATCGCCGGGCTTCTGCCTGAGTCCAGCCATGTTCCTGAATCAGCGACGCTTCGACGCGTTTGCGCACCTCACCATGAATGCGCGTCAGCCGGCGACTGGCGGTGGCTTCATGCACGCCCAGGACAGCCCCCGCTTCTTTTAGTCTGAGACCATCAAAATAGTACAACTTCATCAGCAAACGGTCTTCATCGTCCAAACCAACCAGCGATTGCGCCAGGGCCTTCTCGATCGCCGCCGAAGCCAGATTCTGCGACAGCGCTTCCTCGGGATTTGCAGCAGCATGGAACACGCCGGCCGCTTCTGATTCCCCATCACTATCGCGAGCCAATCGATCGAGATCGGCATCCTCCTCAGTCTGGATCAGCCGTGCGTCGCGCCGGTGACGATCGATGGCGAGTTGACCAACCACCGCTCGCAACCATCCACCCAGCGAGCCAGCGCCGGAATAGTAAGCGAGCTTGCCCGATGGCTGCCCGTCATCGCGGACTTTCAAGCCATGCAGCTCAGCCCAGATTGACTGCGCCAGATCTTCAGCGCGGTCTTCATTCTGGCTCGCGGCGCGCGCGGCGGATCTTACCGTGGCGTTATAACCTTCGACCAACTCGTTCCACGCCGCCTGATCTCCTTGCTGACAAGCCACCACCAAACACAAATCGTCGGCATGTAAGCTGTCCATGAATGCCGCGATGGCCTTAGCGTTCGCCGCCGGCTCATGCTTCAGTACGTACTTCTCGACCGATGCCCGCACGCGAGAAACGAGGGCATCGGGATTCAGAGAACGGTTGTTAGCCGCCCGCGCCAGCAGGCGCGTCACGCCCGTCCCGATGACTTCGTCAATGTGTCTATCTGTCTGGCTCAAAATGAGTTTTGGTCAGGTTTCGGGTCCAATGCTATCACGATATTAGACGCTCGCCGTTCCTTCGTTTGCCGTCTGCCACACGAATTTGATGAAGCCGGCGGCCGGGGGTTGCCGGTGGCCCGTGGATCCTGCACGTGATTTCCGTGGCACGCGCATCCCACGCGTGATTTCTCGAGCGGGACGCTCGTACCGCTTACACTGATCGACAATACAATTTCAAGAATTTAGAATCTCCGAGTGCTGCGCGTCACCGAAATTTTTCATTCGATTCAGGGCGAGTCCACCCATGCCGGACGGCCCTGCACCTTCGTACGGCTGACCGGCTGTCCGATGCGCTGCACCTGGTGCGACAGCGAATACACATTCTCAGGCGGAGACCACATTTCCATCGACGAGGTGATGAACCGGGTTCATGCATTTGGCTGTCGTTTAGTGGAAGTGACGGGCGGTGAACCACTGGCCCAGCGGTCCGGCTTCGAGCTGATAACGCGCCTTTGCGACCAGGGCTATGAAGCCCTCATCGAAACCGGGGGTTATGTCTCAACTGCCCAGGTCGATCAGCGCGCCAAGATCATTTTGGACATTAAGTGTCCTGCTTCAGGCGAAGCTGAAAGAAATCACTGGCCCAATCTTGCCCTGCTGAGACCTGCACAGGACGAGGTCAAGTTCGTCATAGTCAATCGAGAGGATTGGGATTTTGCTCGCAAGGTAATAGCAGATTACGATCTGGAAAATCGCGCGCTCGCGGTCCTGATTTCGCCCGCCTGGGGCCAAATTGATCTTCAGAAGTTGGCCGGGTGGATTACTGAAAGCGGCCTTCGGGTCCGCCTGCAATTGCAACTTCACAAGTACATTTGGGGACCCGATGTCCACGGCGTCTGAATAATCATCTGCCAAGTAACTGAGATGGGCGGCAGCAGCGAAATTATTAAAGACTCATCCGAGGGCGTGAAGCCTTCATCACTCGCCGTGTGCCTGGTTTCCGGCGGTATGGATTCCTGTGTCACTGCTGCCATCGCGGAAACGGAAAATGAAGAGCTCGCGTTTCTTCATGTTTCGTACGGACAACTGACCGAGGATCGTGAGCGCCGGGCGTTTTCGGATCTTGCCGACCATTTCCAGGTCGCCAAACGGCTGGTGGTCTCCATCGAGCACCTTAAGCTCATCGGTGGCTCGTCTCTTACAGATCCATCTATGCCGGTGACGGAAGCCGATCTCGCTTCGCAAAGCATTCCCACCAGCTACGTACCTTTTCGGAATTCGCACTTGCTATCGATTGCCGTCAGCTGGGCTGAGGTAATCGCGGCCAAAAGAATCTACATCGGCGCGGTGTCTGAGGACTCGTCCGGCTATCCCGACTGCCGGCCAGAGTTCTACGAAGCTTTTCAAAAGGCGATTACTGCAGGGACCAAGCCGGAAACTCAGATTGAAATTGTGACCCCGATAATCCACCTGCGAAAATCTGAGATTGTGCGCCGGGGAATAGAGCTGGAAGCGCCCCTGGAACTAACCTGGTCCTGTTATCAAGCCGAAGATCGAGCCTGCGGGCGCTGTGACTCATGTGCGTTGCGCCTGCGCGCCTTTCGCGAAGCGGGGATTACTGATCCAATCCCGTATGCTTGACAGTACTCGCCCTGCTCATTAACGTTAGGTCAGTTTTCCTAACAACTTGTTGTAGGCCAAGTGCATCTCAAGAGGCTGCCGTTTCGAAACACGGCAGAATTACTGGAGGAAGCCCAATGCGTCGTTCGCAAATTCTTATCGTACTCGCTGCTCTCGGAATATTTCTTCTGGCTGCCGGTTCCGCATCAGCCCAAAATGGTCAACTTCGCGGCCATGTGACGCTCAAAAAGACTGATGGAACGTCGGTTCCGTTGGCAGGCGCGCAGGTTGATATTTTCCGCACCGACATAAAGAGTGAATACCACGCCAAAGCCGACAACAAGGGGTACTTCACTTTTGCAGGACTGCCCCTCGCGGGGAGTTACGTCATTGTCGGGAGCGCGCCAAACGCCGCTCCTAACTGGTTCGTCGGCGCCAAAGCTGGTCGCGAGGTCGATTATGAAGTGGTTTTGTCACCGGGCGATGGACGCCGATTGACTGCTGCCGAGGTGCAGGCAAGCCTGAGTCAAAGCGGTCAAAGCGCAGCAGACAAGGCCAAACAGGCAGAGCTTGATAAGCAGGCTGCTGAGATCGCTGAAGGTAACAAGAAAATCGAGAATGCCAACCAGGTGATCGGGGCGTCTTTCAAGAATGGCAATGCGGCGCTGACCGCAAAGAAGTATGACGAAGCAGTCAAGCTGTATGATGAAGGTCTCGCCGCGGATCCAGACCACCCCGGAATACCATCGCTCCTGACGAATAAGTCGATTGCCTTGAGAAGCAGAGCGGTCGACCGCTATAACGCGTCTCTTAAAGCGTCGGATGAGGCCGAACGAAAAGCGGGAGGGGATAGCGCGAAAGCAGATTTCACTGCTGCCGCTGAGGCGGCAAGTCGCGCGGTGCTGCTGCTCAAGAAACCGGGAGCTGGCCAGGATCCCAGCACGGTGAAACAAAACATGTATTTTGCTTTGGCGGCTCGGGCTGAAGCGATGCGGTTGTTCGTGACGAAAGTCGATTCATCCAAGGCTGACGATGCGGCGATCGCTTACCAGGAATATATGGCCGCTGAAAGCGACGCAGCCAAGAAGACCAAGGCTCAGTACGATTTAGCCCAGATGTTGTTCGACGCATCTGCTTACGACAAAGCCCGGGCTGAGTACGAAAAGATCCTTACTGAGAAACCTGACGATCCGGACGCTTTAGTGAACATGGGGTTGATTCTCTACGCTGTGGGCGCGGTCAAGGAAGGCGAAGGGAAGAAAGACGAAGCGAAGGGCCTGTATCAACAGGCGGCGAATTACCTCGGGCAGTTTGTCGCGAAGGCCCCCGATTCGCATAAGTTTAAGGACGATGCCAAAGCCGTGCTTGACGCGTTGAAGACGCAACAAAACGTGCAGGCCGAAAAAATCAGCACGCCGCCGCGCCGGGGTAAGCGGCCGTAACGAGAATTGAGATTGAGTTTCTGAGATTTGTGATTTGAGATCTCAGATCCTGAGATTTGAAGGCGGGTCCATTTGGCCCGCCTTTTTTATGTCAATGAAAATCATGCGAGCCGGGGCTCTCGACTTTCATTTGGAGCGGCTCTACCCGTCTGGCTTTCACTGAGACAACATTGTCCTGATGCTGCAAGATTCCTTCGATTAGCAGAAATGGATAATCCACCAGGGCGAGCCGGTTAGAATCAAAGAGCTTCGGGGTCACAATTATATTGGCGATGCCGGTTTCATCTTCCAGACTTAGAAAAACAAAACCTTTCGCGGTGCCCGGCCGCTGGCGCACGATTACCCAGCCGGCAACTTTCACCGGCACAGCGTTGCGCATGCCTTTCAAATCTCCGGCGCGCGCGACGTTCATGGTGTCGAGCCAAGCCCGCTGATGGGCCATCGGATGACGGCCAATCGTAATCCCCGTGCCGCGCAAGTCCGCATTCAATCTTTCATTCAAGGTCATCGGCTCCAGCGGCGAGCCATTCATTTCTTCAATCTCTTCGTACAAAGGTCCTGGCTCTCGTGATACACGCTCAACCTGCCAGAGAGAATCACGACGATGAAAACGAGCGGGTGGGGTTTTGGGCGAAGGGTGTGCGGAATTTAATTCAAGCGCCCGGGCTGAGGTCTTTGCGTTCCTTTGCGCCTTTGCGTTCCTTTGCGCCTTTGCGTCTTGGCGTGAAAACTCTTCGGATCCTCCACCCACGCCTTCGATGTCTGACAAAATCTCACGCAAAGGCGCAAAGGCGCCAAGATCTACACCCAATCCCCTACCTCCTGTCCCCGGTTCGATAAAATTCAAGGCCCCGACCGCCGCTAACTTTCGCAACTCGTCTTTTCTCAATTCCGGTACGCGATGATGGAGATCGTCGAGGCTGGAAAACGGTCTCTGGGATCGCGCGCGCACAATTGCGCGGCCCGCTTCCTCTCGCAAACCTTTGACGCAAAGAAGGCCCAGCCGGAGTTGATGGTCATTAGTTAGTTGTCCGTCGTCAGTTGCAAGTCTGTGAGTAAACGCATCATGACCACTGACAACTGACAACTGACTACTGACTTCCAAGGTGCATTCCCAATGCGAACGGGTCACGTCAACCGGCTTCACTTTCAACCCGTGACGTTGTGCGTCCTTAATGATTGTGAACGGTTGATAAAACCCCATGGGCTGATTGTTCAGGGTCGCAGCAGTGAACGCCGCCAGGTAGTGACACTTAAGCCAGGCACTGGCATAAGCGATTAAGGCAAAGCTGGCTGCGTGCGATTCCGGAAAACCATAAAGCGCGAATGAAGCGATTGAGTGCACCACCTCGTCCTGGGTCTTGCCGGTAATTCCCTTCTCAGCCATGCCGCGGCGCAGTTTCACTTCGATATCGCGCATGCGTTTTTCTGATCGCTTGAATCCCATGGCTCGTCGCAATTCTTCTGCTTCGCCGCCGGTGAAATTCGCGCAGATCATCGCCATCTTCAGTAATTGTTCCTGGAACAACGGCACTCCTAACGTGCGCCGCAACACCGGCTCTAATTCCGGGTGCGCATATTTCACCGGCGCGCGCCCGAGGCGTCTTTCTAAATAAGGATTCACCATGTTGCCGACGATTGGTCCCGGCCGAATGATCGCCACCTGCACCACGATGTCGTAAAACTTTTGTGGCCTCAGTCTGGGCAGGCAGGACATTTGCGCGCGGCTTTCGATTTGAAACATGCCAATCGTGTCGGCTTGCTGCAGCGCCTGGTAGACGGCCGCGTCGTCCGGTGGTAAGTGAGCGAGATCAACTTCTTCCTGATAATCATCACGAATAAGTTGAATTGTCTCTTCAATCACCGCCAGCATGCCCAGGCCCAGCAAGTCGACTTTGATAATTCCCAAATCAGCGCAGTCTTCTTTGTCCCATTGCACCACGACGCGGCCCGGCATCGCGGCCGGCTCGAGCGGCACCACCGAATTAAGCTGGCCCTGGCAAATCACCATGCCGCCGGAATGCTGGCCCAGATGTCGCGGCAGATCCTGCACGGCCAGGTAAAGCTGAAAGAATTTTTTGATACGCCGATCGCGGAGATCCAAACCGGCATCTTTGAATTGACGCTGCGTCGTGTCTTTCGGATCTTTCCACTCCCACGTATGCACCAGACCGGACAAACGCCCGAGCGTTTCTTCGTCAAAGCCAAGCACTTTGCCGACTTCCCTCGCCGCAGAACGGCCACGATAAGTGATCACATTGGCGGTCATGGCGGCGCCGAGTTTTCCATAACGTTCGTAAACATATTGAATGGCGCGCTCGCGCTGATCGCCGCTGGGCAAATCCAGATCGATGTCCGGCCATTCCCCCCGTTCTTCGGAAAGAAACCTTTCGAACAAGAGCTCCATCCCCACGGGATCGACGGCAGTGATGCCAAGTGAATAGCAAACCGCGCTATTTGCTGCTGAGCCACGGCCTTGCACCAGAATTCCCTGCCGTTTGCAGAACTCAATAATGTCCCAGACGATCAGAAAATAGCCTTCGAGTTTCAGCTTCTCAATCAGCTTTAGCTCGTGCTCGATCTGTTTTTCCGCGCGCGCATACTCGCCATTGCGGCCATATCGCACCCGCGCGCCTTCGAAGGTGCGCTTACGGAGAAATGAAGTCATGGTCTCGCCCGCGGGCACCTGATATTTGGGAAATTCATAGCCCAGATCTTTGAGGGTAAATTCGAGCCGCGACGACAATTCCACGGTATTGGCGATGGCCTCAGGGAGATCTGCGAAGAGTTCGGCCATTTCTTGTGGTGACTTCACAAACCTTTCGGAATTGATTGAGAGCAGACGGCCGGCGGTTTCCAAACGTACGTGGTTGCGAATGCAGGTGAAAACGTCAGCCACCTGCCGTTGGGTGCGGGTGGCATAACTGACGCCGTTAGTTGCCAGCAAAGGCAGATTCAGGCGGCGCGCGATTTCAATGACTGCATGATTGCGGGCTTCTTCGTCGCGATTGAAATGCCTTTGCAATTCGGCATAGACGTTCTCGCGCCCAAAGATTTCAATCAGGCGCTCGGCGTTACTCAGGGCGTGGTCTGCGCTCTTTACGTCGCTGCGATGAGTCATAATCCCGAGCGGCCCATCATCTCCGCCCGTCAAACACACCAGACCTTCTGCGTGGGCTGCCAATTCTTCCAGAGTCACCACGCATGCGCCGGGTTTGGCATGCTTTGGCACACGCATCTTCATCAAAGTGATCAGCCGGCAAAGATTTTGATAACCGGTGCGATTGCGTACGAGGAGAGGAAGCGTGATCTGATTTCTGGAATTTGGAATTTGGAATTTGGAATCTTCAGTTCTGGAATCTGGAATCTGGAATTTGGAATTTGAGATTTGAGATCTGAGCTCGGAGATCCGAGCTCCTCCCACCGATATCTCCGCTCCAATATGTGCCTTGACCCCAACTTTCTGTCCCGCCAGGTGAAACCTCGCGGCGCCATAAACCCCATCATTATCAAGCAGCGCCATCGCCGGCATATTTAATTCCGCGCCGCTGCTCATTAACTCTTCCGGCGTCGCCGCGCCTCGGAGAAAACTAAACGCCGACCGCGCATGTAACTCGACATATTCAGTCATACATCCCCGCCACAAACCACTGCTCACTTGCCAAATCAAAATAAATTCGACAAAGCACCTCGCCTTCGGGAATCCCGGGGTCACTGACCGCCACGTCCCATTCATCTCTGGCCCAGACATCCGCCCGCCACCAATCACCCGAAGTGCGCCAGGGCCCGGATGCGCAAATAATTTTTCCGTGGACCTGGCCGCACAAGCTCGCGCGCGTATTGATGCGCACCGGCCTCCCCTGCATGGTTCGCACCTCAGCCAGCCACGGCGGCCGAAAAACTCTGAATCCCATCACCGGGTGGGCGGGCTTCTGACCGAGTGCAAAACTTGAATCGCTCTTCGCCTTTCGCTTTGTTTTTTGATTTACGCAAAATCGCTTCATGCGAAATGCATCAGGCCGATGCGTGTCCAGCATTTCGGGCGACCCGACGTTGGCTGCGCCCACCAACTTCGCCAGCCGCGCCAGAGTAATTTCGAGTCTCTCAGGTTCCGGCGCCAACGGAATGAATAATCCTGTCTGGGCCGCGCGCGGTTTTACCGGCTCAGCTTTGATCGCCACGGCGACAATCGGAGCGCCCGGCGGCTGAGCTTCAATGTCCAATAAAAATAATCGCAACAGGCTCTTTGAGTTCCGCACCGGCACCGGGAGGGTAATGGTGCGCTCAAATTCAGTTTTGTCTTCCAACTTAAAACGAAGCCGCAACTCGTTGGTCGCCAGGGCGTGCTCGAGTAAATTCGCGCACAACTGATTGAGCAAACGCGAAAGAATGAAAGACAGCGGTTCCAGCTCAGTGATCGAATGTTCCAATTCGAGTGATTGTTCGAAGCCGAGGGGCGGCCGGATCAATTTCAACGGGCGTTCGCTTTTTCCCTGCGCAAGTTTTTGTAATCGCACGCCCTCCTGGCCCAATCTTTCCGCCACCCCCGGTAAAGGCAGTCGCGCCACATCCGCAAATGTGCGCACCCCCCACAGTGCAAACGTTTCCCGGATCTCTTCAGCCCGATGCGCTTCGATTTCCGCAAGAGAATAATCAAGCTTGTCGAGGCGAAGATTTCCCAGATGCAAGAGTTCTTCACCGGCCTTAACCACAGTTGGCCCTTTGAAAGATCGAGCCACATGAATCGCCACATCAGGATTCACGGCCGCAGATACATTAACTTTGAGCTTTAACTGCCGAGCTCGTCGCGCAATTTCCGTCGCCAGGTTATGTGCTGAACTGCCCCCGGCATCGGATGAGGCGCCGGTGGCGGGCAGGCCGAACATTAGGTCTCGCCCTGAAATATCCAGCACGACCGTGTCGGGAGTTGTTTGCTCGACCAGGGGAGAAAAAGTGAAAGCCAACGTCACTAAAATCGGATACGCGTCATTTTCGGCTGGCGGGGCTACCGGTTCAGCGACACTACGGCCATAAATGCAGGCAAACATACTCAACTTCCCCGCAAAGCTCAGGAATTTTTCGGTCTTATTGGTGAAGCGAATATTAGCGAAGATTAACGAATATCGTCAAGGGCTGAGGCCGCTGGGCGAACACTTTCGCCCCAGAGGGAGAGGGTATCGATTGTTTGATTCGTCAAGTATGTCATTGCCCAAAATTAAAGACCGCTACCGCGGAGCAATGAATCTTATGGGTCCGGTCGACCATGGGAGGGGCCGTTGCTGATTCACGCCAATGCGCACCTGGCCAATAAAGTGCGAATGTGCAGGCCGATGAGCCGGGGCGAATGACGAAGGCGTGGCGACTACGGAAAGGTGAGCAGTCTTCCTTTCCCCTTCGGTGAAATTGTTGTCAGGATTTTTAGAAACCGTGTTGGGCCATACGGTAGTCTCATTTTTCAGCTCGAGCGCCAGCGCCGCGCATGAACGAACGCAGGCAATTGGAGTCAGGACGATCAGCGTGGTTGGAGTATTCTCGATCGCATGACGAAAACGAAACCACCACGAAGAAACTATGCGGCGCGCAGCTCTCGGAGGCGCCTCGCTCAGATTAAGAGCGACCAAGCCAAAGCCCCCGCCATGCAATAAAAGATCGACGGCCTTAAAAGCATTTTCCAGACTGTGGCGGCACCGAATCCACAGCAGCCGATCGAAACTGACTCCGGCCATGGCGGCACAGGAAAGATCAAAAGTATCCCCGCCATCAACCAGCGCGCAGGTTTCTTCCTGTAACGTCGCCGCCGCCAAAGAAGAAACCAGCAAGGTGGTCCGTCCCGACGAAGCTGCTCCATGAATTTCCGTAATTGCTCCGCGTGGGAGTCCGGGCAAAGCATTATCAATTTCCGCGATCCCGGTAGGCAGCGTCTCAGCCGGACGCCGCTCGCGCCGCTCAAAAGCATTGCCGAAACGATTTGCCAGCACCAACTCGATCTCTTTTTTTGCGACTGCCAGACTCATGGTTGCATTGAAAATTTCCTAACCGCAAAATGAAGTTTCATGACCAAAGGCAAACCCGAGTCTTCGGCCGCAGAGTTTTTTCCTGAACGAAAAAGCCTGAAGGCTTTTCGTGAAGCCGCCGCGGATTGCAAAGCTTGCGATCTTTGGAAGCGGGGCACCCAAACGGTTTTTGGTGAAGGCGCCCGCCGCGCCGAAATACTCTTCGTGGGTGAACAACCCGGCAACGAAGAAGATCTCACCGGCAAACCTTTTGTCGGACCCGCCGGAAGATTACTCGACGATGCCCTGGAGGAAGCCGGCATCGATCGCTCGCAGGCTTACGTCACGAACATAGTCAAACATTTCAAATGGGAACCGCGCGGCAAACGCCGCATCCACAAGAAACCGAATGCGGGCGAAGTGACCGCCTGCCGCCCATGGCTCGAAGCCGAAATCAATCTGGTCAAACCAAAGATCATCGTTTGTCTGGGCGCCACGGCAGCTCAGGCCCTGCTTGGTTCGAAATTCAAAGTCAGCAAACAACGCGGGCAGTTCATCGCCTCGACCCTGGCGCCTTACATAATGGCCACCGTTCATCCCTCTTCAATTTTGCGCGCGCCTGATGACCAGACTCGACACGTTGAGAAGCGCCGGTTCATCGACGATCTAAAAAAGGTTGCGCACGTTCTTTCAAAGAGCTGATCGAAACCTTCGTAGCGTCTGAAAAGGGGGGCACTAGCCCGACCGTCAGGGAGGGCTCCTACTAGTTAATGACTGAGCCTCCCTACCGGTCGGGCTAATGCACCGGCAACACAAATCTTCACTGGGTGTATTTGCGAATCACGCCTACCACCACTCCCTGGATTTGCACCCGCTCGGGCGGCCGGATCACGATCGGCTTGTAATCAGGATTTGCCGCTTCCAAACGCACCTGGCCCCGGCCTCCGTAAAACCGCTTAACCGTGGCGTCACTGCCATCAATTAAGGCCACTACAGTCTGGCCATTTTCGGCGGTTGTTTGCGACTTCAAAATAATCACGTCGTGATTGCGAATCTGCTCGTCAATCATCGAGTCACCTCTCACCCGCAGAGCAAACATTCGCCCCTGTCGCATCATGTCGCGCGGAATGCAGACGGTTTCATAATTCAATACCGCTTCTATCGGCGCGCCGGCCGCGACCACTCCCAGCAAAGGTATCTCGGAACGGTCTTCAGTTCCCTCTTCGACCAATTCAATGCCCCGGCTCACGTTCGGGATGCGCCTGATTAGTCCTTCCTTTTCCAGCAGCGAGACCACGTTATGAGCACTAGCCGATGAGCTCATTCCAAATTCTTTTCCAATTTCCGCGATGGTTGGCGCCTCCTGATGAGTTTCGAAGTAGTTTCGGATGTAATCGAATACCCGCTTTTGTCTGGCCGTAATGGGCATTTTCGGTCTCCTTATCTCGAAGGTTGGCGAACATTATCGAACACGCGCGAACACTTGTCCAGTACAAACTTCATTCGCCCTCGGAAAATTGCCCATAAATCAATCGTTGACAGCCGTTCACTTGGGAGGCTATCATCCGTAGTGCAACGGTGTTGGCCACCGTTGAGCAATTGCATCAGTCCCTTTTCGGAGCCCGTCGTCCCGTCTCACCGGTTCAGTTCTCTTTACTGAAGTCACACAGAGAAACACTCGAATGTCAGCAAAACTTGGCGAAATTCTCGTCCGCGAGAATCTAATAAGCCCGCAGCATCTCCGCCAGGCCCTCGATTACCAGCGAGAGCACGGCGGCCGTTTGGGCTTCAATCTCGTAAAGCTCGGACTCGTCTCAGATGACACCATCACTGCGATCCTGTCGCGGCAATACGGCATTCCATCCGTCAACCTCGAGCTGTTCGACATTGATGAATCTGTCCTGCGGCTGATCCCACAGGAAGTTGCCCAAAAGTACTCTGTCCTTCCGTTGTCACGCGTGGGCGCCACCCTCACCCTCGCGATGGTTGATCCCACCAACGTCTTTGCCATGGACGACATAAAGTTCATGACGGGCCTGAACGTCGAACCCGTGGTCGTCGCCGAGGCCAGCGTTCAGCAGGCAATCTCGAAGTACTACAGCACGACTCGCGAAATCGAGTTGGCTTCCGTCACCCCTGACTTTGCTGTCAGCGGCAATGGCAGCTCTTTCTCCGACTCCGATCTGGTTTCACTGGACAGCCTCGACCTCGATCACTCAATGGCGGAAGAGGTTGAAGTCTTTGAAGAGAACGACGAGATCGATCTTTCCAGTCTGACGCGGATGAGCGAGGACGCGCCGGTAGTGCGTCTCGTTAATGTGCTGCTGGTCGATGCTCTGCGCCGCGGCGCATCCGACATTCACGTCGAGCCTTACGAAAAAGAGTTGCGCATTCGCTTCCGCATCGACGGCGTGCTCTACGATGTAATGCACCCGCCTTTGAAGATGCGTGATGCTCTGATCTCGCGCATCAAGATCATGTCCAAGCTGGACATCTCTGAGAAGCGGCTGCCGCAAGACGGCCGTATCAAAATCCGCGTGAAGGTTGATTCCCGATCACGCGAACTGGATTTTCGCGTTTCGACCCTGCCCACGCTGTTCGGCGAAAAAGTCGTGCTCCGCTTACTGGACAAAGAAAAGCTGATGCTCGACATGACCAATCTCGGGTTCGAGCCTGACTCACTGGTCAAATTCCAGCGCAACATTTCGAAGCCGTACGGCATGGTGCTGGTCACCGGACCAACCGGAAGCGGTAAGACGAACACTCTGTATTCGGCGTTGCAGTCCCTCAATACCACCGACACCAACATCATGACCGCCGAAGACCCGGTCGAGTTCAATCTGCCCGGCATCAACCAGGTGCAGATGAAAGAGCAGATCGGATTGAACTTTGCCGCGGCCCTCCGTTCGTTCCTGCGCCAGGACCCCAACATCATCCTGGTCGGCGAAATCCGCGACTTCGAAACCGCGGAAATCGCTATCAAGGCCGCCCTGACCGGCCACCTTGTGCTTTCGACTCTCCACACCAACGATGCGCCTTCGACGATCTCACGTCTCATGAATATGGGCATCGAACCCTTCCTGGTCGCCACCAGCGTGAATCTGATTCAGGCCCAGCGACTTATCCGCCGCATTTGCAAAGACTGCAAGAAAGAACATCCCACTCCCAAAGAAGCTCTCATGGAGATCGGTTTTACTGCAGAAGAAGCCGACAAAATGAAGACCTTCAAAGGCCGCGGCTGCCCGAGTTGTAACGACACTGGTTACAAGGGGCGGATCGGCTTGTACGAAGTCATGGAAGTCACCGACGAAATTCGCGAGTTGATTCTGATTGGCGCTTCCGCGCTAGAACTCCGAAAGAAATCGATCGAGGACGGCATGATCACCCTGAGAGAATCAGGACTACAGAAGGTAAGGAATGGGGTTACCACCCTCGAGGAAGTTCTCCGCGAAACGGTGGCGTGAAAGGAGTAATAACATGTTGCGTCGAATTGGTCTTTCGTTATGTCTAATGGTTTCCATGGTGGTGATGATCCCCTTGATCACATCAACCGCTCATAATATGCGGGCCCATTTTGCGTCCCGCTCAGCACATCACCGCCGTCATTCGCGCGCCTGGTGGCGCCGACGCCGCGCTTTGATGCGCCGCCGGCAGGCGATGCTGGCGCGCCGCCGCGCCCTGATTGCGGCCCGGCGATCCGGCCAGGCTCCTGCAGTGGTTCCCGAGAAAACTGCTGAGAACCATCGGGTCCTTTCCACTGCGGTAACCGTTCCGGCGACTCCCGCGAGTTCGAACACTGCAAACAGCAACGCGCTGCCGTTGCCCAACGGATGGTCTCAGGCTTCATCGACAAACGGTGCGTCCAATTTCCGGATTGCTCCGGCCCCGGGTGCTGAAGCCCATGCCACGCTCGCCGTCATCGCGCCCGCGACCGGCAACAAACCCTTCGGCCGTGAACAGCGAAATATGGTCGGTGGTGCGTCATACACCGAACTTCGACGCACAGTGATCGATCGCATGATTAGCGCCGGAGGCTGGGTAGTAAACGATCGGCAACGCGAAATCGGCGGCCGCCGCGTTTTCGAGGTGATCGCTCAGACGCCTTCGACCAACGGCAAGCCGGATCAAATTTGGAATTTCTATTTCACCGAAGTTAACGGTCGCGTTTACTCACTCACCACTCGCAGCGCCGGAGCGAGCGACAAGGTCGCTGCCGACGCCGAAAAGTTCCTCGGTTCTTTCTCACCGGTTGAACAGAGCAAGAGGAAGTAGGGTCGTCTCGCAATAGAAACCACTCTCGCAAAAGGAAGACAAGTCCATGGAGAATCCACCACAAATATCTCTTTCAGAGCTGCTGAGGAAGCTTTCAGACCTCGGTGGCTCTGACCTTCACGTGACGACTGGCACGGCGCCCCTGGTGCGCGTGCACGGAACCATTCGACCGCTCGAGGGGTATCGTCCGCTCACGTCATCCGAGACGAAACAACTCGCTTACTCGGTGCTCACTGACGCTCAGAAGCATCGCTTTGAAGAAAACCTCGAACTGGATTTTAGTTTTGGGGTCAAAGGCCTGTCGCGGTTTCGCGCCAACCTCTTCAATCAGCGTGGTGCCGTGGGCGCCGTGTTTCGTGCGATTCCTTATGAGATCAAGTCGTTCGAGGAGTTGGGCCTTCCTCAGGTAGTCCGGGATCTCTGCACCAAGCCACGCGGGTTGGTGCTGGTAACCGGTCCGACCGGTTCGGGCAAGTCGACCACCCTGGCGGCGATCATCGATAAGATAAATCGTGATCGTCACGAACACATCCTCACGATCGAAGACCCGATCGAGTTCCTGCACAATCACAAGAGCTGTATCGTGAATCAGCGTGAAGTTAATGCTGATACCAAGGGTTTTCCGGAAGCGCTGCGAACGGCCTTGCGTCAGGACCCGGACGTGGTACTGGTCGGCGAAATGCGCGACCTTGAAACCATTGAATCGGCTTTGCGAATTGCCGAAACGGGCCACTTAACCTTTGCCACCCTGCACACGAATTCGGCGGCTTCGACCATCAACCGTATCATCGACGTCTTCCCGGCCGTGCAACAGGCGCAAGTTCGCGCTCAACTCTCATTAACGCTGGAAGGAATTCTCTGCCAATCGTTGTTGCCGAAAGCAGACTCTTCCGGACGCGCGCTGGCGATGGAAATTCTGATTCCGAACTCGGCTATTCGAAACCTGATTCGCGAAGACAAGGTCCATCAGATCTACTCGATGATGCAGACCGGACAAGACGTCCACGGTATGCAGACATTCAACCAAAGCCTGGCGACACTCTTTCACAAGCGGATGATCTCGAAAGAGACCGCGATGAAGAGCTCGTCCAACACCAATGAACTTCGCGATCTGATCGATCGCGGTTCGGGCCTGAACACCGGAAACGGTTCGATGCCGAGACCCCCGCTACCTCCGGCGTACGGCCAACAGCGAGTCATGCCTCGCAAGTAAACACCCGGCGTCAGGAAGTCCACGAGAAACACACAGAACTGGAGTGCTGAGAAATGCCAACCTACGTTTTTAAGGGCCACAACCGGCTGAATGAAATTGTTTCCGGAGAAAGAGCTGCCGACAACCGCGAGGTTCTGAGGCAGACCTTACGGCGCGAGCAAATCACGCTGACTTCGGTAAAAGAGAAAGGCCGTGAGATCGGAATACCGAAGCTTTCCGGGAAGAAAAAGGTCAAGTCGAAAGACCTGGCCATTTTCACGCGCCAGTTTTCGGTCATGATTGACGCCGGCTTGCCGCTGGTGCAGTGCCTGGACATTCTCTCTCAGCAGCAACAGAACAAGTACTTCCAGCAGATTTTGGCGCAGGTGCGACAGGACGTCGAAGAAGGTTCGACGCTGGCCGCCGCCATGCAGCGTCATCCCAAGGTTTTCGATCAGCTCTATTCGAACATGGTGGAAGCGGGAGAGACCGGCGGTATTCTCGACTTAATCCTGCAACGCCTTTCGACCTTCATTGAAAAGATCGTGAAGTTGAAGCGCGACGTGGTCTCAGCGCTGATCTATCCTTCGGCGGTTATCCTGCTCGCCATTGCCGCAATCACGGTGATTATGATCGTCGTGATCCCGCAGTTTCAGACAATCTTTCTCGGATTGCTGGGACCAGGCGAGCCGCTGCCGCTTCCGACACGCATCGTCATCGGCATCAGTAACTTCCTGGCCGGATGGGGTGGCCTTTGTATGCTGGTGGCAATCATCGCCAGCGTGGTCGGACTGAAGTTCTATTACAAGACGCCGAAGGGCAGAAAGCGCGTGGACACGATTCTGTTGAAGGTGCCAATCATCGGCCCAATCTTTCTTAAGATCGCCATCGCGCGTTTTTCTCGCACGCTCTCAACGCTGTTATCTTCGGGCGTTCCGATTCTGCAATCGCTCGACATCACCGCCCGCACCGCTGGCAACATGGTGGTTGAAGAAGCCATCACCGATATTCGCTCGGGCGTCGAGCAGGGCAAGAGTTTTGTCGAGCCTTTGCGCGCCGCGGAGCTCTTTCCGCACATGGTCGCGCAGATGGTGGGCATCGGCGAACAGACAGGCGCCCTCGACGCGATGCTGGGCAAGATCGCCGACTTCTATGAACAGGAAGTTGACGCGGCCATTGCCAACTTACTGACGCTGATTGAACCGGCGCTGATCGGTTTTCTGGGAGTAACTATCGGCGGCATCGTCATCGCGATGTACCTGCCGATGTTCTCGCTGATTGGTAAACTGTCGCAGGGCCACTAAGTCCCTGGTCGCCTTCGTCGTAGCTTTTTCTCTGCCCGCAAGTTGCAGTTGCACTTGCGGGCATCTTTTTGTTCTTAGTTAGAGAGTCAACTGCAAGATAGCCCGCCGGTCGTTAGTGCCTTAATTTGCTGCCTGCGTCCTCTGCGGAATCCTCTGTGTCCTCCGCGGTTGAATCTAATCTCCAAAGCATTTAACCGCAGAGGTAGATCGAGGCCTTCGCAGAGGACGCAGAGTACAAATCACTTTGGTGCACTACTCGCCCCGTCAAGCGGCTTTGTGGTTTTCTCCGCAACGATCGATCACGCACTTAGTCCGTTCCCCCATTTTTCTCCCTCGCTCCCATGATCAAAAGCCAGAGCATCATTGGAAGTCCTCCGAGCGCGCCCAAACCCATCGCCAAACGGGTAAACGCCAGCGGATGAAATGGCGGAACCAGGAATTTCTGCAGGATATTCAGCACATAGCCCACGCTCATCATGATGAGGAAGATGCCGATCGCCTTTGGCAGATATTTGGACTTGATGGCGAGTAATCCAAAGGCGAAAAAGTAGGGCGTCCAGAAAATCTCGAGCAGCCCCTGTCCTGTGCCGGCCAGCCTGTAGAACAGAAAAGCAATCGACTTCAGTTGTTCCGGGGTGAAGGTCTTTAGGAAATCGGCGCCGCTCAAAACCAGCAGGACGCCAAAATTATTGAATTGGTTAACAATGGCGAGCCCGGCCGTCATCAAGATCGAGACAAGCAGCACCGCAGCCAGCATTCTGTGGACTTCCTTGAACAGATGGAAGAGAGTCAGTCCGAAGAACACCAGGAAGACTTGCGAGTAGAGAGTGCAGACGATCGCCAGCCGGAACAAGAACTCAGAAGCCATGATGTTGGCCACCGTCGCGTTGGCGTCGCCGGGTACCAGCACAGAGTTGCGCAAATAAAAATAACCCCAGCCTCCGGTAACTCCCGATATCAGGAAAAGTGCGCCTGCCAGTCTGCCAATATTTTTTGTACTCATGCCGTCACTCCATCAAAAAAATCCGACTACTACTTCAACAGCCGGGCCAGCCAGTGCATGATGTTGAGCGCGAACTGGCGATTGTCTGTTTCAGGATAGTTCATGCCGAACACTCGCCCCTTGTTATCGATTTGGGCTGAGAGCATGCCGGCTTCGCCCAGCACCACGACGCGGCCTTTTCCGACAGTCATAGCCATCCCCTGCACGCGTCCCGCAGCCGGCTGGCTGGTCTTTGTTTGCGGGAAAGTATCAACCGCAGTTGACGGGAGGTTTAGCAGTGCGATTGCTCCAGCCGGACCCTTCAGCGATTGTCCGGTGAACGTGACCACGCGATT
The DNA here is from genome assembly GCA_035274925.1 of Pyrinomonadaceae bacterium. GTDB lineage: Bacteria > Acidobacteriota > Blastocatellia > Pyrinomonadales > Pyrinomonadaceae > UBA11740. Next base: position 40,233 of record DATENS010000245.1, read on the forward strand.
GATTTTCTCGCGAGAGTTTCGCCCTCGCGTAATTGCATGATCACCCAGCAGCTTGTTCGCTCGCGAGAACAGAATGTCGCCCACCTCACGGTCTTTACTGGAACTATCATCCGTGTAGCCCTTGCTCATATCGACCGCAAAGCGTTTGGCCAGAATCTCAGCGGCGGCGCCCATCGGCGCATGGTCAGAGATGAACAGCAATGCTCCGCCGGCGCTGACCCAGTCACGCACCGCGTCGGACTCCTCATCAGTAAAGGCCGGCATGGCCCGCTGGCCACGCGGTCCGGATGCATTGGCAATAACCAGAATGTCGTAACCAGCGAGTGTGTTCGCGGTGAACTTCTCTTTGTTGGAAACGACAACGAATCCGTCGTTCGTGATCAGATCAGCAAATGGTTTGTAGAGCCCGGTGGCCGTGTGGATATTGTTGTGCGCTTCGTCGAAAAGCACCTTCGGGTGCTTGCTGGTAAACGCCGGCTGAGTGACGCGAGTATCAAAGTTCGGATCGACCTGCTGAGCCGGCACCATCTGGGCACTGAAACTGCCGATCCATTTTCCGGCCAGGCTGTTGGCGGCGACGGAATCCGCCGGCTGTAGAGTCCACGTGCCGGTCGCAACCCTCGCGCCTTTCTCGATTGCTTCAAGCGTGCCCGTAAGTTTGTTTTCTGAAAGTCTCCCCGCGAACTTCACCTGCGCGCCTTCGAGTTCGATGAAGAAAGACAGTTCGTTGCCGTTCAATTTCAGATCTCGCGCCGGCGTGATGAGCTCATTTCCTCCCACGTTGAGTTTGGCGTCGGCTTTCCAGTCCACTCCATCCTGGGTGACCGTTAGTTCCATCTTGACTGATGAAAAGGGAGACTGGGCCGCGGCGAGACTTGGAATAGAAAGTAACGCAACTAACGTTAGCGAGGTCGATAACAGCAGCGCGAGGATTCTACGCATTGTACATTTCTCTCCGGACGAAACGTTATTTTAACGCCGGTCGTGACCTCCAGCCTTACGAGAACGGCAATCCTAAAGTTCAAGCGAAATGAAACATGACTTAAACGATTCGCGAGTCTGCGGCTTTGCCGCCGCACAGTGCAGTAAGCCTCCGGCTTACCGTTCGCGCCATCTTTTGATTTGGCGGCTACGCCGCCGCTGTCCGAGGCGCAGCCTCGAATTCATATTTGGTCCTTCACCGGAAAGGCGAAGCCTTTCCGCACTGTGCTGCGGCAGAGCCGCGAAGCCTACACACCGAGCGTTGAATCCAAAGGCGACGTCTCTCTCGATCGTTCACGCAGTTTCTCGCGGAGTCTCTCGCGCTCTTCGGGTGTCATCTGATCGAGCCGTTCGTCGATGCGCTCGCGGACTCGTTCGCCCGCGCGCCCACGCGAGTGGCGACCACGACCTCCGCCACCAAAGCCTCCGAACAAGATCCGGCAGAGGGCCAGGAGGCCAAACGCCTGCCAGAAGGTGATCACAGGCAATCCAAACAAACCCGGCGCCAGCCAATTCCACAGGAGCATCACGATGCCCCCACCGATCGCGCAGAAGAGGGCAATGCCCACGATCCCTGCGGGAATCATCCAAATGAGTTTCTTCTTATTAGCCATGTTGAGTTCCTCTCTCGTACACTACCTCTTCGTAAACTCGTCATAAATTTCCCGTAGTCGTTCGCGCAGATGCAGCACCGCATAACGCTTGCGCGCGAGCAGCGTGTTGATGTTCACGCCGCTCTCTGCCGACAACTCTTTGAAGCTGCGCCCGTCCAACTCATGCGCGATGAATACTTCACGCTGTTCAGCGGGCAATTCGTCGAGCGCAAGTTCCAACTCGTCCAGCAGAACACTCCGGACATAAAGCGCTTCCGGCCCGGCCTCCGCCGACGGCAAGAGCTCTTCGAGGTAGCGCAAACCGCCACCTTGCGGCTCGTCATCCGCCGGCCGCCAATTATCGGGCGCGGCGACGTCGCTCAGGTGCGCCGGCTTCCTTTTGCGAAAGAGGTCGATGATGCGATTGCGCGCCACGCGAAACAACCACCCGGTCACGTGATCGATTGGCATCAACAGCCGGTTGGCTTCCACCAGTTCAAAGAACACTTCCTGAAGAATGTCCTCGACGTCCGCAGAGTCAGGCACCCTCCGGCGGATGAACTTGCGCAGCCGGGAGCGTTCCTCCGTGACGATCTCGGAGATTTGCCGATCTTGTTCGCTCATCGCCGATCTGCTCGCCGAGTCATCCATACACTTCTGTAGACGAACGGCGCGGTGAAATATTGTACGGCTGTTAGAAAATCCACGGATTACGCGGATTAAGTACTTCGCGTCTTTGCGTGAAATTGCCATGTATGACAACTTGTTGGTTCACGCAAAGGCGCAAAGCAAAGAAATTGGACGACGTTTGGTTCCTATGAAATGGGCCCAAAGACAACGCGCGAAGACTCTTGTAATCGCTGTGACGATTCTGGTCACGCTTGTCATCTTTCTGGGATGGCTGAGCCGAAGACGAGGCGAACGAAACACTGTCACGTTGTCAGGTTCTTCAATCGTCTTACCATCACCAGTCATCTCTTCGTCACCGTCAATGGATGTGGCTCCACCTGCGGATCTCTTACCCGCAGCTGAACCTTCAATAGATGGCGCCAGCACTGGGCCCAGTCCGGCTCCGTCTGTGCAGCCGGGCGGACTAATCATTCCAGTTGCAGGCGTGCGCGCCGATCAGTTGCTGGATACATTTTCCGCCGCGCGCGGTGATGGACGAGTGCATGATGCTATCGACATCCCGGCGCCGAAAGGAACGGCGGTGCTGGCGGTTGCCGAAGGCAAGATTCTGAAACTGTTTCAAAGCCAGGCCGGCGGCACGACGATCTACCAACTGAGTAGCGATGAAAACTTCATTTACTACTACGCGCATTTGGAGCGCTATGCCGACGGCCTGCGCGAGGGCCTCGTCGTGACCCAGGGCCAGACGATCGCTTACGTCGGCGATACGGGTAACGCGGGCGTCGGAAACTTCCATCTACACTTCTCAATCGCCATCACCACCGATCCCAAGCGATGGTCGGGAGGCGTGAACATCAATCCCTATCCCCTACTGCGGAAATAGCGAGGCATTCGGACTGCCCGACTTGCCGGCGCTTCAGTAATCCAAATGCGTTCTCCCCATGGACAGAAGACCGGAGCATCGTTCGCTTATCGGTCAATGTCAGTAGCGACTTGCTTACTCCGGATGCGGCTTGCCGCCCCCAGTGAGGTGAGGCTTGCCTCACCGTTACGACATGTTCTTCCAGCAAGGCTACGCCTGTCATTGGAGGCGAAGCCTCAAAAAGTAATCGAATGCCTGCCCGGTAAGCCTAAGGCTTACCGCACTGCGGAGCGGCAAGCCGCCCCCACGCTCTCGGGAACGCCCCTTGCAACATCCGTCAGACAACAATTCTGGTACCGGAGAAGATTGATGAGACTTTCCATCTTTATCGTTATTGCAAGTGTGGCTTTGTTAACTGCCGGCTGTGTTCCGCAGCCTGACTCCAAGACCCAAACGAACATAAGCGGCTCGCCTTCGCCGGCCACCTCGCCTTCACCTCTTAAGACAGATTCTGCCGGGGTGAAACCGATCACGTTACCGGTGCTCGATGCTTTTTTCGCCGACAATTCCTTCGCGGACAAATTGAAAACACGTCTGAACCTAAGTGACGACGAAATTACAAAACTAAAAGAGCTTGCTCACGCTGAGACGGCCAAGCTCGATGAGGCCGAGTTGGAAAAGCTCGAAGGAAATTCGTCCCGCGCACACGCCGACGCTCAGGAGAAGATCAAGTCAATCATCGGCGATGAAAAGTCCCAACAGCTCGCCGCGCTGGTGAACGAGTTGTGGAGAGGTGAAGACGCGTCCGCCGATAATGGCGCCCAGAAAATAAATGAAGTGCCGAAGGACTCACGAATCATCGTGAACGCTCCCGCATATCGAATGGATGTCTTTGACGATGGGCGTTTGGTCAAGTCTTACAAGATCGCCATCGGCTATCCCGAATTCCCTTTGCCGACTGGCTTACGCAAAGCTCGCACAATCATTTTCAACCCGACATGGACTCCTCCCGACGAGCCGTGGGTAGCGAAGATGAAGGGCGTGAGCGCCGGTCAGAAGGTCGAGGCCGGCAGCCGTTTGAATCCGTTGGGGCCGATCAAGATTCCGATCGGCGGGCCATCTCTTATTCACGGCGGCAAGCCGGTTGCCAAACTCGGAAAGTTTGGCTCGCATGGCTGTGTGGGACTTACCACGCCGCAGATCAGAGACTTTTCGAAACAGCTCGCCGGATTGGCTGACTCGAATCTTACCGATTCCGAGATCACGAATTTTGCACGCGCCAAAACCGAAACCAAAGAGCTGAAACTCAAGGAACCGATTCCGGTTGAACTGCGGTATGAAACGATTGTGGCCGAGGATGGCAGTCTGCACATTTACCGCGACGTATATCACCAGAACACCACCACAGAAGAGAACCTGCGCGCGGTGCTGGCCGCCAACGGAATCGGAATGGACGCCCTGACTGCGGATGAGCGAACTCAGGTGTTGGAAGCTATCGCAAAGATGTCCGGCAATTCCACTTCTTCGAGCACACCCTCGCCCAGCCCTTCGGCCACTAGCGAAGACCGGAAGGCGCGCGTGGCGAAGCCAGCCAAACAGACTCCAAAAACACAAAACCAAAATGAAATCGTAATTCCGATCGCGGCCCTGAAAGGCAAAGGCTATCCGGCGCCCGTCGGGTTGTGAAAATCGATCGACTGACTGGAGCGCAAGCGTCCCGCTTGCACACCAAAGCATCTCGTAGGTTGTTTGCCAGCGAGACGCTCGCGCTCCAGTCAACTCATTGATCCAATGATTCAATGGATCAATTCTCTAAATCTGCGTAATCTGTGGACTGATCGTGCGCAAACAAATCGTAAAATATGCTCTCATCTACGGGGTTTGCGGCGGCCTGCTGATTGCCGCCCTCAAGCTCATTGAATACCGCTTTCTCGTGCTCGAGCACTCGATCGAGATTTATGGCGCCTTAATCGCGCTTGTGTTTGCCTCGGTGGGCATCTGGCTCGGACTTAAAATCACCCGCAAAGAGCAAGTCATCGTCGAACGCGAGCTCATCGTTGAGAAAGAAGTCCTGGTGCCGTCTACCCTTCCGTTTGTTCGTAACGAACAACGCCTGCAGGAGTTGGCAATCACCAGGCGGGAGCTCGAGATACTTGGATTGATGGCAGAGGGTTTGAGCAATCGTGAGATTGGCGAAAAGCTTTTCGTGAGCGAGAACACGGTCAAGACCCATTCAAGCCGCCTGTTCGACAAGCTGGACGCAAAGCGAAGAACCCAGGCGGTACAGCGCGGCAAGGAACTCGGGCTGATTCCATAAGCTATGTCCGTTGTCAGTTGTTAGCTGCTAGTTGTTTTTGAGCTTTGGCCTGACATACACACACACTGCGTTGAAGACCACTACAACTGACAACCAACCACTAACAACTGACGACTAACAGGCCGTAACTAAAGTACTATTTCCCCTTCAGAGCTGCGAAATCACTCAAAAGTATGACGACAGAAACGCCGGGGTCAGTTACTTTCCGGGCCGATAGACAAACGAATCTTGCAACAGGAGAGCTACTCAAATGAAAAAAATTGTTCTGACCTTTGGATTGATTAGCGGCGTCGTGATTGCCGCGCTGATGACCGTCTTGCTGGTCTTCGCCGAAAGAATCGGTTTCGACAAAGCCGTCATCGTCGGCTACACAGTCATAATAATCGCGTTCATGCTGGTGTTCTTTGGCATACGCTCGTATCGCGAAAACGTCGGTAACGGCAGCGTAAGTTTCGGCCGCGCCTTTGCGGTGGGAATTCTCATCACCCTGATCGCTTGTGTCTTCTATGTGGTTGCGTGGGAGATTATCTACTACAAGTTCATGCCGGACTTTGCCGACAAATATGCGAGCTACGAAATTGAAAAGGCGAAGGCCGCGGGCGCCACCCAGCAGGCGATCGACGCCAAGGTCCAGGAGATGAAAGACATGAAGGTGATGCTCGACAATCCGTTTCTCAACGCCGCGGTGACTTTCACTGAGCCTTTTCCGGTTGGCTTGCTCATCACCCTGATCTCGGCAGCGATTCTCAGAAAGAAACCGGGCGCTGCTATGCCCGACGCTAGAAGCGCCGCCACGCCATAGCGTCGATCCCGGGGTCATGAGGTCAGTACCACCTGCGATAGCGGGTGGGTAGGAATGGGCAAACACAACTTTCGGATGGAAATACAATCCTCGTCGATCAGCATGTCTGATTTGAGTTTTCCTCGCGTCTTCGCGTCTTTGCGTGAAATGCCCGGTCTGAAAAAGACTTGTTTCACGCAAAGGCGCCGAGGCGCAAAGCCCTCGCAAAGATTGGAAAGCTTCTCCCTCTTTGGCCATTTCCTCAAATCTGCGTAATCTGCCGGTTAGAGCATGAGCCGCAAACGCATCGTCTTCGCCACCCATGGGACGCTCGGCGATCTTCATCCTTATCTGGCCATCGCCCTCGAGCTGCAACACCGCGGTCATCAACCGCTGATCGCCACGAGCCAATATCATCGTGCGAAGATCGAGGCCGCCGGCATCGAGTTCCATCCGCTGCGGCCTGACTATTCTCTCGATGACAAAGATTTACATCGCCGGCTAACCGAGCCGAAGCGCGGCATGGAGCGCATCATTCGCGAGTTCATGTTGCCTGCCCTCCGCGATACTTACGACGACCTGCTATCGGCCGTGCAAAAGGATGGTGGCGCCGATTTGCTGGTGTCCCAGATACTTATTTTTGCCGCGCCTTTGATTGCCGAGAAGACGGGCGTCCGCTGGGTCTCGACTGAATTGCAGCCGGGCGCTTTCATGTCCGGTTACGATCCGCCGGTAATGGCGCCGGCGCCCTGGCTGGACAAACTGCGCGGCCTCGGCCCGACATTTCACCGGCCGCTTTTCAGTGTCGCGAAGCAGCAGGCTCGCTTGTGGGCCAGGCCCATCAACCAGCTGCGTCGTGAGCTCAATCTGCGCCACGAAAACCAACCTCTTTTTGCGGGAAGACACTCACCACGTCTCGTGCTGGCGCTGTTCTCGCGCGTCTTCGCCGAGCCGCAGCCTGACTGGCCTTCGAATACTCAGGTCACCGGGTTTCCGTTTTACGATGAGAATGAAACCAAACTCGATCCGGAACTCGAAAGATTTTTGGAAGCGGGAGAACCGCCAATTGTTTTCACGCTCGGCTCATCCGCGGTGTGGGACGCAGGAAACTTTTTTGAAGAGAGCGTCGGCGCCGCAAAGCTACTTGGAAAGCGAGCCGTGTTACTGCTTGGCAGCGACCCGCTCAATCAACCACGGGAACCACTGCCGAAGGATTTGCTGGCCGTTGCATATGTGACGTACCCGCAAATCTTTCCGCACGCTTCGGTAATTGTGCATCAGGGCGGCATCGGGACTACGGGCCAGGCGTTGCGCGCGGGAAAGCCGATGCTGATCATGCCGTTCGGTGGTGATCAATTTGACAATGGCGCGCGCGTGGCGCGCCTCGGCGCGGGCCGCACCATCATGCGCAGGCAATATTTGGCTCAACGTGTGGCTGCTGAGCTGGATCAACTCCTGAGCAATCCCGGTTATTGTGAGAGAGCCACTGAACTGAGTCGCTGCATTCAATCCGAGGACGGCGTGCGCACGGCTTGCGATGCTATTGAAAAGCAGATGGCTGGATGAATCCGCAGTTACGCAGCTTGCACAGATTGATCCTTTGCGCCTTAGCGCCTTTGCGTGAACCGCCTCGTTTTGAAAGAAGCAATTCACGCAGAGACGCAAAGTCGCAAAGGCAAGCCTCGACTTAGCTTTCTAAACTTCTTATCTGTGTAATCTGTGGATTGATCCAAAACCTCGAAACATCTTCCTCCCTCCAGGCGTACCCAGCGGTATGTCATTCATTAAGTACATCTTCACGCCGAACCATGAAAAATATGAGGGCGTTCGCCCCATCAACGTTTACCTCCTGCGCGTTATCTATTTCCTGATGTTCGTGGGCGTGGGTCTGTCAGTGTGGCGAACCCTCTTTACGCACGAGGGCCCCTGGGACCACACCAAGGCCGTGGCCTTCTGCGTCTGGGCGGCATACACGACATTGGGTGTCCTGGGACTGATCAGACCGCTACGGTGGCTCCCAATTATCATCTTCATGATCTTCTACAAGACGCTCTGGCTGATCGTGGTTGCTTATCCATTATGGCGCGCGGGCACGCTGTCGGGCTCACCCGCCGAAGAAATGGCGCGCGTGTTTATCTGGGCTCCCGTGTTTATTCTCATCGTGCCCTGGGTTTATGTGTTTAAGAATTATGTGAAGTGGCAGAGACGCGGGGCGGTACCGGCTGGGTGAACACATCCACAGATTACGGAGATTGCACAGATTTAGAAAAGCTGGGAGGGAAGTGTGTTCTTGAGTAGGGTCCTACTTTGCGTGTCTTTGCGGCTTAGCACCTTTGCGTGAACCCGCCCTTTTGAAAGAGGCAATTCACGCAAAGACGCAAAGCTTAGCTCTCTAACCTTCTTATCTGCGTAATCTGCGGATGGCTCTCCCTCTCTTCCATCTTTCCCCAAACATCGGGCTGCGTGCCGTCCAGATCGGTGAAGCCATACACGCGCGCCAGCTGACCTGATGTCAGCGACTGCTGATTCCAACGCGCGCGTTCAGGATCCAAAGCCAACGAAGCGATCGCGCGGCCAACGTATCGGGGCGTCTCAGAGAAAGCGAAATCAGGCGGCGCCACCGGCAGGCCCTTTTCAGCGCGCGCGGGGTCGAGCGCCTCACGCCAGTTGCTTTCCGAGACACCAAAATTCTCGAGCATCATCTCTGACCGCATCCAACCGGGCGTGATCGCCACTGCCGTCGCTCCGTAAGGTGCGAGCTCATGCCCTTGTGAAAAGGCGAGCCGGTTCACCGCGACTTTCGCCAGATCGTAATAAACCGAGATGCGGTAATGCGTGGCATTGTACTGCGTCGTGCCATCCGTGACCTCGACCAGCAGTCCAGCGGTGGCACGTGCGTCTCGCCCGGGAGCTTCACGTGCAGGATGCGCGTGCCGCGGTGGCTCAATTAGTAACGGCAGTAGGTACTTTGAGGTAATGATGTGAGTGTCGATTGCCAGCCGCAGAATTCGCAGACCCTTTGCCAGGTCGAGCTTCCAAACGGGCGTGTCCCATTCGGGCGGTCCGCCCTTAAGAATCTCCGCGCCCCAGATGTCGTTCACCAGGATGTCGATTTTTCCGAATTCATTCTGAAGCCGGTCGGCCAACGCTTGTACTTCATCAGCCACCAGGTGATCTGTCGGGATTGCGATTCCTCTCCCGCCAAGTTTGGTAACCAGCTCCGCCGTTTCTTCGATTGTCTCAGGGCGGCCCGCGTAATCGGATTTAAGATTTCTTTGGGTGCTGCTTCGCCCGGTGCAGATGACCGTGGCGCCGGCTTCGCCGAGGGCCATTGCAATCCCGCGCCCCGCACCGCGAGTCGCACCGGCCACGACGGCGACGCGCCCGCGCAAACCATCTTGGCTGTATGGAAGACTCATGGTGAATACATCCACAGATTACGGAGATAACATGGAGTTAGAAAAGCTGGGAGGGAAGTGTCTTCTTGAGTAGTGTCCCGCCTTGCGTGTCTTGGCGACCTTGCGCCTCGCGTGAACCGGCCGGTTTGAAAGAAGCAGCTCACGCCAAGACGCAAAGCCGCCAAGGCAAGCCTCAACTCAGCCTCCTCGCCTCTTACCGGATCGTTAGCTCGAGCGTAAACGTTGTGTTCGTCGCTTCATCATCCGGAAAGACGATGATTTCGTAATCGCCTGTCTTTGGCAGAGGCCCTTCCCAGTCTTTCATGTTCTGCGCGCCTTCGATTAGATCCATGCCCGGGGCGTAAAGACCAAAGACGGCATTACCTTTGGCCGAAGTAAGGTGCAGAATCATCGTTTGCCCCTTGCGCGCGCGGACGTGGTAGGCAATCGGATCCATTCCGCCGCTCTCGCTCGGGCCGCCCGTCGTTTTGCCTTTAAGAATGACTGTCGTCCGGCCCTTCGGAAACTTAACGCGAATTATTTTTGCGGACGCCGTAGTCGCCAGTAATAAGAGTGCGACAGTGACTCCAGCGGTGAATTTCTTCATGATCGATCTCCCTGTGGTTTAAGTGTTCTAACAGCCGGGACATCATAGCAGCGGCGGAGCGAGAAATGAGAGGCGACAAATCAATCCTCCGATTACACAGATTAAGAGGAATTGGTTCATTGACTCATTGGAGCGTTCTTTCTTTGCGCCTTGGCGCCTTTGCGTGAGCTGGCCCGTTTTGAAAGAAGCGACTCACGCCAAGACCCAAAGTCGCAAAGGAAAGCCTCAACTTAGCTTCAGTTTCTGAATCTGTGAAATCTGTGTAATCTGTGGATATGATCCCTTTAATGTCACGCGCCAAAATCGCGCTCTGTATCTCGCTTCTCCTGCTGGCCTTGAATGCCGCCACAGTCGCACAACAAAGAACCAGACGCGAACCCCAATCACGCGCCGAGCTGACTAACTACGAAGAGACAACTCGCTACGAAGAGGTCCTGAACTTCATCACCGAACTGCAAAAGCGCAGTTCGCTGCTTCGGCTTGAATCCTTCGGTGCATCGGAAGAAGGCCGGATGCTGCCGCTGATGATTTTCTCTGACATGCCGATATCAAATCCGCGTGAGGCCCGGGCCACTGGCAAGCCGATCGTCTTTATCATGGCCAACATTCACGCGGGCGAAGTCGAAGGCAAAGAGGCAGCGTTGCACCTCTCCCGGCGCATTCTGTTTGGTGATCTAAAGCCGCTGCTCAGCAAGCTGATTATTCTGATCGCCCCCATCTACAACGCCGACGGTAACGAGAAAATCAAAGTCGATAACCGCGCGGCGCAGAATGGTCCAATCGCCGGTGTCGGCGTGCGCGAAAACTCGAAAGGTTATGACCTGAACCGTGATTTCATGAAGCTCGATTCGCCCGAAGCGCAATCGCTCATCAATCTCTGCAACCGTTGGGACCCGCATCTCACCGTCGATTTGCACACGACCAACGGGTCGTATCACGGCTATCATCTGACCTACTCGCAGCCGCTTAATCCAAATACGAGCCCGCAAATTCTGAGTTATCACCGCAACCGGATGCTGCCGGCAATTCGCCGCGCGATGCTGCTACGTCACAAGTTTCGCACTTATTACTATGGCAATTTCCCGCGCTTTGAGAATTTGCCAAAACCAGGCGAGAAGACCCGTTGGGAAGCCTTCACCCACCAGCCGCGTATCGGACAGAACTATCACGGCCTGCGCAACCGGCTGACAATTCTCTCGGAAGCGTATAGCTATCTGACTTTCAAACGCCGCGTTGAAGTCACCGAAGCTTTTGTCGAAGAGATTTTCCGGTACGCTGCCGCCAACGCTTTGGGGATCTCCCAACTGACAAAACGCGCGGACGAAGAAACCGTGCGCCAATTCCTGAGCAACGCGCCGGTTGCACACGGCGTCGCTTTTGAAATGCGTCCGTTGCCAAAGCCTGTGGACATTCTGATCGGCGAAGTCGTGAAAGTGAAAAACCCGCGCTCGGGCAAGGACATGACCGCGATGGTCGAAGATAAATTCAAGCCGCTGCGGATGGATGATTATGGAATGTTCGCTGCGACCAGAAGTGTGGCCGCGCCCCGAGCGTACCTCTTCAAACCCGAAAAGGATTTGGAAGGAGTGGTTGAAAAACTTCGGCAGCACGGAATCGCCGTTGAAGAGCTGACCGCGCCGCTGACGACAGAAGTGGACGTCTTCGCTATTGGGAATGTGACTCGCGCCCAACGCGTATTTCAAAACCATCGCGAAATGAAAATCACCGGCACGTACAAGAAGGAGCAGATGACCTTTCCCGCAGGCACCATTATGGTGAGAACTGCGCAACCCCTCGCCCGGCTGGTTTGTTACCTGCTCGAACCCGAAAGCGACGACGGTTTGGTTGACTGGAACTTCTTCGATCCTTACCTGGAAACGGGCAAGACTTTCCCTGTCTACAAACTAATGCATAACATCAACGCGGCGAGTAGATTGATGGCGGGACATTAGGCCGACCGTGAGCGAGTGCGCGGCTCCTGCAGAATTTGCTTGCTGCTAACCCAAGGCTCGCCGAGCCTCACCTTGGGCCTAACTACGCCCGCCGCTTCGCAGCTTGTTGCCGTAAAAACCCGCTTAGAAAAACTTCTTGCTTTTCCCAAAGCGCTCTGTTTATCATGCCTTTGGCATCTCAAAAACCTCATCCACAAGGTAGGAGTGCCGGTCCCGACGTTTAAGTAGCAGTTCTCAAAACCCTGCCCCACTAAACCTGATCTAAACAGATCCGTTTCGACCGGAGAACCTATGAAAAAATTCATCCCTTCCCTCGTGGTCTTGGTGTGTGCTCTGTTCGCGGTTTCGATTCAAGCACAGGTCGCTCCTGAGCAGGCACGCAATTTTCAAATCAACGAAACGCACACAGGCTCGACCACTGTCGCTCACTTGACGCCGCCGCTTCGGCAAAAATGGAGCGTCAACTTCGGACGCAGTCCCGGTTATCCAATCATCGCCGATGGCAGAGTCTACGTGGTCCTCAAGAGCACAGCCGGTAACGGGACTTCGCTTTATGCGCTGAACGGCGCCACGGGCGCAACGCTGTGGGCATGGGGTTTGGGCGGGGTACGCCCGTGGTCGGCGCTCTGCTATGAAAACGGCCGGCTGTTCGCGTTGAACAGCGATGGCATCTTGCGCGCGTTTGATAGCGTGTCGGGTGATTTGATTTGGCAAGTTGGGTTTCCCAATGAGTATTCGGTCGATGCCCCGCCCACCGCTTTTCAGGGTGTGGTCTACGTTGGTGGCGCTTCCAGCGGAAGAGTCTATGCCGTCAATGCTTCCAATGGCGCGGTGCTATGGACGCGATCGGTGTTTGGTGGCGCTCAGAGTTCTCCGGCAGTGACAAATGAAGGCGTTTACGTCTCGTATTCCTGTCCGAATGTATACAAACTGAATCCTGCTAATGGTGCGGTGATATGGCACTACGCTCCGGGTTGTTCAGGAGGCGGAGGAAAAACGGCGGCGCTCTACAACAACCGTCTGTACGTCCGCGATTTCTCAGACAAAATCTTTGACAGCCAGACCGGAACGATAATTGGGAGCTTCAATGCGAAGAATACGCCCGCGTTTTCCGGCAACCTGGGCTTCTTCCTGAACGGCCCACATTATTTTGGATCGTACGGAACGCTTGAGGCCCGCGACGTCGACAGCAATGCGCTCGTCTGGAGCTTCACGGGAGATGGCTTCCTGCAGTCGGCAGTTCTCGTCGTTAACAACTATGTGTATGTCGGCTCCAGTCAGGGAAAATTGTACGCAGTGGACGCCGCCACGGGACTGCAAGCGTGGATGACGCCCACGGGCGCGACGATTCCTTACGTTGACGAGCAGAACGTCTCGCAACCGCTGACCAGCTTCGCCGCGGGGGAAGGTTTGTTAGTTGTGCCGACCAGCACAACTTTGGTTGCTTATGAAGGCGACTCTACGCCGCCGACTTTGACCTGGGGTAGTCAGTCGCCATCGCCAAATGCTTCGGGCTGGAACAACACCGCCGTCGATCTTTCGTTCACGACGGCCGACGATTTCTCCGGCGTTCAATCAGCGACACCCGAAAGTCCTTTGCACTTCACCTCCGAGGGCGCAAACCAAACTCAGCAAGTAATTGTGACTGACAGGTCAGGTAACAGCGCGACCTTCACGTCGCCCGCGGTCAACATCGACCTGTCTGCGCCATCCACATCGGTCGTGGTTTCGGGAATCGGCAGCGATATGGAGTGGTATTCGAGTGGGGTCACTGTCGGACTGAACGCTGTGGACGGCCTCTCAGGCGTGGGCAGCAGTTTCTATGTCGTCGACGGGGGCGCGGTGCAGACCTACTCAGGACCGTTCTCTGTTTCGGGTGACGGCAGCCACACGATCGAGGATTGGAGTGACGACGTGGCGGGAAATGTCGAGTCACATAAAACGCGCACGGTGAGAATAGACTCGAGTGCGCCGGTGACGCAGATTGCCGTTTCCGGAGCGCCCGGCACAAACGGTTGGTATGTCGGTGCAGTCCAGGTTTCACTAAGCAGTACGGACAATCTTTCAGGCGTGGCCAACACCTACTACAGCGTAGACGGAAGCGCGGTGCAGGCTTACACCGGACCGTTCCCGATCTCCGGCGACGGTACGCACACCGTCGAGTATTGGAGCCTGGATGTCGCCGGCAACATGGAATCTCACCAGACCCGCGCCGCGAACATTGATGGGACTGCGCCTGTTACGCAGAGTGCGCTTTCCGGCGCCAGCGGCGCGAACGGTTGGTACGTCAGCGCCGTGCAGGTGTCGCTAACCGCCGCAGACAACCTCTCCGGTGTGGGAAACACTTTCTACAAAGTCGATGGCGGCGCGGTCCAGAATTACACTGGAGCGTTCTCTATCTCCGGCGATGGTACACACACGCTCGAGTTTTGGAGTGCGGACCTTGCCGGCAACGTTGAGTCCCATCAGACGCGGCTCGTCGGAATTGATACGACCGCTCCCGTCACGCAGATTGCGCTCTCCGGTACGGCCGGCAGCAACGGTTGGTATGTCGGCGCCGTGCAGGCTTCACTAATCGCCACAGACAATCACTCCGGCGTGCAAGCTAGCTATTACCGGATTAACGGTGGCGCCACGCAGACCTACACAGGCGCGTTCAGCATCACTGCGCAAGGGCAGCATTCGGTTGACTACTGGACCGTCGACAACGCCGGCAAGATTGAAGTAACGCGGTCGGTCGTGGTGAAGATCGATTCCGTTGCGCCGGTTGTAAGCGCGACGGCAAATCCTTCATCTGCGACCAAGGGGCCGCGTCCAGTGACTGTGACGGTCTCTGGAAGTGCCACCGACGCTATCAGCGGAATCGCGAGCGCGAGCTACAACGTGATTGACGAATACGGCCTCAACCAGCCGAGCGGCTCAATCACCGTGCAGGCGAATGGCAGCTATTCATTCACGCTGAGTCTGCCCGCAACCAAAAACGGGAACGACAAGGACGGTCATCTGTACACGATCGTAGTGCGCGGCTTTGATCGGGCCGGTAATTCAACGACAGCGACGACGACACTGAGAATTAACTAGCGCGTGCGCCGCTTTGGAGTGCGCCGACGGGCGGGGTCCCCACGCGAGCAGCTCGCGTGGGGTGCTCTAGACGACGCTTTGGATTCCCTCCTCCGCGGCTTTGCCGCAGCACAGTGCGGTAAGGCTTTGCCTTACCGGCCAGCATATTTCTTTTTATTCTTCGGCGAGGCTGAGCCTCGCCGATGGTTTTTAAAAGTGCTGTACCGGAAAGCCATAGGCTTTCCGCTATGTGCTGCGGCCGAGCCGCATTTTGAGTGCGGGGGCAGTGCGAAGCGGAGACGGCGCTTTGGATTTCTTCATCGTTCGCCTTGATGAGGTCAGTACCACTGCTTCCGCTCCTCTTCCTTTGGGAGAGGTGAGGGTGCGAAGCATACGGGTGGGTACTCACTTGAGCTCTGACTCACCGCAACGGAGCCGTTAATGGTTCTAGGACTTCTCTTAGAACCCTTGCAACATTAACCGCTAGGGTGTATAAGGCGTTGTAAGGCATAGCATGTATTCACAAGTCTATGCTCATCGAACCGTACGCGCAGCGCGTTCAATGCTTAACTACATCGCTTGGCAATGGCGCGCTTCCTCCCGTTACTATAAGCTTTCTGGGGAAAATATAGCCCAGGCAATTTTTGAATTTGGTTCCTACCTTGGTCCGCGGAAGGATCAACATCTGCTTTTTGAACAGGGAACAGTAGAGACCCGAGAAACCATTCTTCCACAGGTTAGCGACAATTTACCGTATAACGAGTCGCGTGTGATTCGGTGGATGGGAGCCCAAAGCGGAGATGAACGCGCGGCTGCTATGGCCGAAGCCCTAATTTCACGCCGTCTTTACAAGAATATTTATTCCCTAAAAGCAGAAGATGCGAAGGGTTTCATGGACATTGCTTTTCCGCGAAGAAAGAATGTTTATGAATCCACGAGGCTGTCAGATCTTCAATGGTTGTCGCTGGTGGACCATTTAGATCTTCAGCTCAGGGGATTTCTCTCCGATGGAGCGAGCATTTCCCTATCGATTGAAAATGACATACTCCCGCCTCTACTACTCGACGTCTCAATTCCAAAGACGATGAGGACACAGTCAGAGTTAAGTATTGTTCAGGAAGTTCTAGCTAGTGCCGTTACATGGAAGCGAATAACGCGATTTGATGGTGACGATGTAATTCCAGGGGCTGCCGTCGACGCCTCACCCATTTATGAAGCCTATGGCGGGGGTCCAAATGAAGGACTCGCGCCAGTTATGATTAGACTATTCGCGCGCGGAGACATAGCCCAGGACCTACGACCACGCGTTTATGCTTCATTGGTTACAAACTGGCTTCGTTCATTTCGACCCCTCGAAGATGACGAGCTCCGCAAGATGATTGATGCTCGGCACGAAGCCTCAAATGGATGGATTCCATTTAGCGGGGGCAGTGCCTCATCTTCTTGACTTCGCTCGACTTACTGCCCGCACCTCACCGCCGCAGCGTCACCGTTCCCCGGTCAACGGCGAAGAGGCGCCAGTCGCCGGGGACGTCAGCGAGGGTGTGAATTCCCTTCTCCGCGAACCCTATCCCTGATCCGGCCACCAGATCCTTAACCGTACTGGAAACCAGAACTTCGCCGACGTCTGCACGCCTCGCTACTTGCGCGCCCACGAGGGGAGCTATGCCGTGCACCTTAATATCACCCGGCGCGCCCACCATCTCGCACTCGCCGGTGTGTAACCCGGCACGCATCATGACACCCAGGCGCGAAGCATACTTCGTGATAGCGCACGCACAACGGATCGCGCGCGCGGGACCGTCAAAGATTGCCAGCGGGCGATCCCCAACCATGTCCATCTCGCGTCCTCGGAACCACTCAACCTCCTTACGCACCTGCTCACGCAAGCGATCAAGGAGCGCATACCAGCTTTCATTTCCCAGACGTTGCGCATGCGCGTGCGAGTCGATGATCTGAGTGGACAAGACCGTAGCCAGCACCGTGTCACGCTCCTGCGTCTGGCGGACGCCCGTCAAAAACTCTTCAACTTCATCGAGAATCGCGTCCTGATCTCCCACGAAAGGGAGATGATCCTCGCCCGGCAGTTCCACGTACTTCGCATTAGGAATGCGCTCAGCTACGTATCTCCCTTCTTCTACTTTCAAACACTGGTCGCCAGTCCGGTGCATGACCAGAGTGGGAACATGAACTGAGGGCAAAACCTGGCGCACATCGATCTCCGCGTTCATCTGAGTCAGGGCCAGGGCGGCGCCCGGACTGGCGCCCATGCGCAGATACGTGGCCCACCATTCGCGAAACTTCGGATCGCCGGCCACGCTCGGCGCGCGTTCCTCGAGACCTACCGGCCCGCCCCATTGTTCACGCATCTCTTTGAAAAAGTGTTGACGGTGTTCGGCGGTGGGCGCCCACGGGTAATCGTCGTCGCGAATGCGCTTGGCGTAAGTGCCGATCATGACCAGGGCGAGCGTTTTTTCCGGATAGGTCGCGGCAAAAAGACTGCACATGGGACCGCCTTCAGAAACTCCGCAAAGCGCCGCCCGCTCTGATCCGACTGCATCCATTACCGCGCGTACGTCGTCCATGCGTTGCTCGAGCGTAGGCAATTCGTTAAGAGGCACGCGGTCCGAAAGTCCGGTCCCGCGTTTATCAAAAAGAATGAGACGCGCGAAGGAAGCCAGGCGCAGGAGGAAGCGCGCGAAACTCGGCTCGCGCCAGAAATATTCGAGATGCGAAACCCAACCCATCACAAAGACGAGGTCAATCGGCGCCTCGCCGATTACCTGATAGGCAATATTCACATCGCCGCTGCGGGCATACATCGTCTCGGGAGGACGATCGAGAGTCGGCAGACTGATGGCGGGCGGTGGCGCGCCTCGACCCTGATTGAGCTGCTGGGCTTCCCCGATGGCGGGCGGTAGCCCGCCTCTAAACGGCTTATCCGTCTGGGCGGGCGGTAGCCCGCCTCTAAACTGCTCGTCTTCATCACGGATCTCTTTCACCTCCGCGACGAAACGATAGCCACGCTTGGGAACAGTCTCGATGAACTTCGCTCCACCGGCGCCGAGCACCTTCCTCAGCGTCGAAATGTTTTGAGCCAGATTGTTCCCTTCGACAAAACTATCAGGCCAAACCTGCGCCATTAACTCCTCAGTCGTGAGCACGTGACCGTTGTGCTCAACCAGAGCGAGCAGGGTGTCGAATGCCTTGGGAGTCAGCGAAATAGGCCTGTTTTCGTGGAAAAGCACGCGCTCGGTCACATCCAACCGGAAGGCTCCGAAGGTGTAGAAAAGCTTTGTCCGGGCTTTGATCACAGTCTCTCAGAACTTTCTCAGAAGGATTTCAGACTCACCTAAATACGCGCCGCGGCAATTCGCGTATCGTCCATCGCGTTGAGACAAGGTCATTGAAAAGTTCGGTAGTTCTCTTAGTTTGAACTTGGCGAACCTTTGCGGCACGCAAAGGCGCTAAGACGCAAAGAACAAACCGCAAAGTAAGACACTACCAAATTTCCAGGAACGGCTTCGCAAGTTTTAAGCCCACGGCGCGCTTATCTTAACGCGAAATCCGGCAACCATAAACACGGCATTTTGAGGTGGCACGCGCAACTTGCGCGCGATTCACGGGACGCCCGGGCCACCAGTAACCAAAAAGGAGTTTGCTCGATGAAGACAATTGTACGCAGCGTGATTTCTCTTTTATTCGTAATCGGTCTTGTAACCGGGTACATGGGTACGCCCGCGGCCGCTCACTCAAGTCAGCCCTCCGCCAGCGGCACTTACAGATTTGTATTGGAAGATGGTTTCACGAAGTCGCTCGAGTTCAACGCGACAACGGATGAGCGCGGCACCACGACCGGTCAAATGACCTTCAGAGATGAAGCCCGCGTTACTGTGCAGGACGTGGATGGGGTGGGCGGCCATGAAGAGAGTTCGTCCGAGTTCTATATGACGGCGGTCCTGGACAGTATGACGATAGACCACAACCGGGCAGTGATGAGCGGAACGATCGCGGATTCCAGTGTCCGGAGCTACATCGGTAAATGGGTGCAACTGGTGGTCGAAGACAACGGCGATGGACGGGACGATAAATTCACGTGGTGTTTCTGTCAGCCCGAGGAAGGCGGTTGGGTGCCGGCGGATTCGGAGCTACGCGAAGATCAAGGCGCCTTCGCGCAATGGTGGGCAACGGACGCCGAGGTCGAACGCGATGAAGGCGTTCAGTCTACGAACATCATTCCCGGCAATGCCACGCAGTGTAAGGTCTTTCCGCTGGCGGCCTATCCGTTTGCTGACATGCGGGATGGTGAGGGACAGATTCAGGTTCAACCGTAGGGCGTCGCAAAGGGATGGCACGCAACGCGGTTGCTAATAGGCTCCGTTAGAGGGATGTGCTCCCTTCTAACGGAGCCGCTTTGATTTGGGTCTAAGCCCTCTCCCTCTGGGAGAGGGTTTGGGTGAGGGCCTGGCGGCCCGGGTCACGAATCACACGGGTCATTGAGCCGGCGAAGCGGGCGGCAGAGTACAGAACCCCGAGCGGTAGCGAGGGGATGACGCCATTCAACCTACCCCGGTTCCCTAACCGCACTGTCGCCCGCTCCGCGGGCTTAGATCCATTTTGGATTCGCGAACCTGGGGTTTGCTCGCCTCGCTCGCTGCACCCCAGGCTTTATGCCCCCGTGCGCTCCGCGCACCGTTTCGAGTTTGGCGTAGCCCCGAATCACCAGTAGCCACGAATCACCAACCGCCCAACCTCCAGAATTTACAATTCTTAACATCATTCCTGTTGACGCAGTCAACGCAAAGGGATAAGAGCTAAGGCGAAATCCAGGTCAGCTTTCCCCAGATCGCGGACGCCAGGCGCGATGCGTCTATCCTGTGCACACCATCCGAAGGAGTACGCCCATGTTCCGAAACACAACAGAGGTCAAAGGCCGGAAATCAGACTTCAGAAAACCGAGCTTGCTTGTCTTGCTCGCGGTGATTGCCGTCGCCACCATCAGCGGACGCAGCACGCTCGCGACGAAAGAGGCGACCGGCAAGATCCCGATCACTACTGCTTCCGAAGAAGCGCGGAAGGCTTTTCTCCAGGGCCGCGATCTGAACGAGAAGTTGCTCATCCAGGATTCGATCGCGCATTTCGATAAGGCGATCTCGCTTGATCCGAATTTTGCCTGGGCGGAACTGAGCCGAGCCCAAGTCAGTCCTACCGGAAAAGAATTTTTCGAGCACCTGAAGAAGGCCGTCAGCCTCGCCGACAAAGCTTCCAACGGCGAGAAGTTGCTCATCCTCAGCGCTGAAGCGGGCGCCAACGGCAATCCCGCGAAGCAGAAAGAGTATCTCGATCAGCTCATCGCCGCTTATCCGGATGACGAGCGCGCCAACTTTGCCCTCGCCGGTTACCACTTTGGCCAACAGGAAATTCCGCAGGCGATTCAGTATTACAGGAAGGCGACCGAGCTGGCCCCGGATTTCTCGTCCGCGTGGAACCTGCTCGGGTACGCGTACCGGCAGAATGTCGATTACGCAAATTCGGAGTCCGCGTTCAAAAAATACATTGAGCTGATTCCCAACGATCCCAATCCTTACGACTCGTACGCGGAACTGCTCCTGAAGATGGGCAAGTTTGACGAGTCGATCACGCAGTATCGCAAGTCACTGGCAATCGATCAGAACTTCATCAACGCGCATCAGGGCATCGGCATGGCGTTGCTGTACAAAGGCAACGCTAATGATGCTGCCGCCGAAATCCAAAAGATCGCCGGCAAAGCCCGCAGTGATGCTGAGACTCGCACCGCGCTGTTTGCTTTGACCGTGGTTGATGTCGATAGCGGCAACTGGGACAAGGCGCTGGCGGACGTCGACAAGCAATACGCTCTGGGCGAGAAGACCAACGATCTTCCGGGGATGACGGGTGACCTTCAGCTCAAGGGAAACATCCTGCTTGAGATGGGCAAGTATGCCGAGGCCAAAGCGCTCTTTGAAAAAGCTCTCACCATGACAGAGGCGTCAAATCTCTCGCAGCAGATCAAGGACAACACCCGGCTGTTTCATCATTACAACCTGGCGCGTGTCGCGCTGGGTAAGAAGGACATGCCGACGACCAAGAGAGAAGCGGGCGCATTTCGCACCGGCGCCGCGGCCCGAAACAACCCCGGGCAGATGCGGCAGGTGCATCAGCTCATCGGGCTGATCGCGCTGGAGATGAAAGACTACGAAAAAGCGGTGAGCGAGCTGCAGCAGGCGAACCAGCAGAACCCTTACGATCTGTATCGTTTGTGCCAGGCTTACAAAGGCAAAGGCGATGCGTCGCAGGCGAAAGCGTTTTGCAAGAGGGCGGCTGAGTTCAATTCCCTGCCCAACCTTCAATACGCTTTTATTCGGAAGAAAGCCTGGAAGGGATGAGGACGCAGATAAGAGTCGAAGCGCCCATGATGGAAGAGCCCCGACCGCAGGGTCGGGGCTATTTCATTGCGAGCCTTCGGGCTTACCCACCCGCTACCGTGGTACTGACCTTATCCCCAGCGAAATCTGCGTAATCTGTAGACGCTACTTCTTGCTTCCCACTTGTTGGAGCACCCACAAGTTCCCGTAGAGGTCTTCGACTACAATTTCTTTTCCGCCACTGCCGGTCTCGTACATTCGGGAGCGGAAGCGTACGCGGTTCTTTTTCAAACGCTCGACAACCGCGTCGTAATCATTCGTGCGCAAAATCCAATACGTTTCCTTCCCGATTCGACTGAACGGCAGACTCTTGCTGACGGGCATGTAGCCGTCACCGGGTTTGAGGAGGAAGATCTGGAACGATGGATTCTCTTTCGACCACATGGCCACCCAACGTTTCCCCGGTCGCAGGTCTTTGTTGTCACGCACTTCAAAACCGAGGTTTTCCGAGTACCACTTCCCCGCCTTGTCATAGTCCCGAACGAGCAGTGTCACCGCCACCATCTTGATTGTCGGCGGCGCCGGAGTCTGCTCCTGTGCTGAGACACTGAACGTCGTTAGCAGCAGTAACAGAGATAGGATTAGAAGTCGTTTCATCACATCCTCCTCAAAAATGCGTCCACAGATTACGCAGATTACACAGATTCAAAAAGAGAGCAAAGACAGTTTTGCCTAATCTGTGGAATCTGCGTAATCTGCGGACGTGAATGGCTTTCGCATCGTCCTCGAGAAACCGCCGGCGGGCATCGACTTTGCTTTGCAGGAGGGTCACGGCAGGCCGTTCGACGTCGTCCAAAAGCAAAGATCAAAGCGGCGATCTCGAATTCGAATTCACCGTCACAGCCAAGCCGGGCAAAGACGGCTCTCCGAACTTTCTCGGCCCTTTAGTGCAAGGCCCAGTCGGCGAGCGTTTCGTTTACATCAACATCGGCGCTTACGCCGGCCAGACTGATACGTGTTGGAGCCGCCGGTTGAAGATCCCTCTGAGCGGGATCACGTGAGACACGCTGCGTTCAGGAAAAGTCCTGGTGGCTCATGTTCCCGGTACCGCAAAAGACGGCAGCCCAAGTTGTGCATACGCGTGGCGAAAGAGCGTTGGACCATCGTGGCAGTGGGAAGTGGGATGAGGTGGCATCGTTTCGTATAAGGCGCGAAGCGCCGTAATGCAATAGCCCCGACCGTCAGGTCGGGGTTGTGGTGTTGGAAACAATTCACCAGGTCTGAAGGACCGGAATGATCATACCGGCCCTTCGGGCCTACCCACCCGCTACCGCAAGTGGTACTGACCTCATCACGGACGGTCGGCTATTTCATTGCGGCCTACCCACCCGCTACCGCAAGTGGTACTGACTTCATCGCCCACGGTCGTGCTAAGCTCTCTCCGAAATCTGCGACGCCATGAGCACCCCCGGCAACAACGGCATTCACTATCGCAACTGCAATCTCTGTGAAGCGATCTGCGGGATAGAAATCACTGTTCAACCTTCGAACGGAAGCACGAACCATCTCGACATCCGCGGCGACAAAGACGATCCGTTCAGCCGGGGTTTTATCTGCCCGAAGGCCGTGGCCCTGCAAGACATTCATTACGACAAAGACCGTTTGAGGCATCCGGTGCGCCGCATCGCGGATGGCTGGGAACGCATCGGGTGGGACGAAGCGTTTGACGAAGTCGCGCAGAACCTCAAGCGTGTTCGCGCAAAGCATGGCCGCAATTCGGTCGCGACTTACCTGGGTAATCCCACCGTGCACAACTATGGCGCGCTGCTTTTCGCACCGGGCTTCATCCGCATCCTGCGCACGCGGAACCGGTTCTCGGCAACTTCGGTCGACCAACTGGCGCACCATGTTGCCGCTTACCTGATGTTCGGCCATCAACTGCTTCTTCCTATCCCCGATCTGGAACGCACACAATTCTTTTTGATCCTGGGAGCGAACCCGGCTGCCTCAAACGGCAGCATGATGACCGCACCGGGGATGCCGGGACGCCTGCAGGAGATTCGCGAGCGTGGTGGCAAAGTGATTCTCATTGATCCGCGCCGCAACGAAACCGCGAAGCTGGTTGATCAGCATCTGTTCATTCGTCCCGGAACGGATGTGTTGCTGCTGCTTGCTTTGCTGCACGTGGTTTTTGCAGAAGGCCTCGACCGGATTGGGCCAACGGCTTCATTTACCGACGGCGTGGAAAGGGTTCGTGCGATTGTGGCCGAGTTTCCTCCGGAGAAAGTCGCGCCCATTACCGGAATCGATGCGAATCAAATTCGGGAGTTGGCGAGAGAGTTTGCCGCCGCCGAATCCGCGGTCTGTTACGGACGCATCGGCGTCAGCACACAGGAGTTTGGCGGCGTCTGTCAGTGGCTGATTAATGTCCTCAATGCAGTGACCGATAACCTGGATAATCCCGGCGGCGCGATGTTCACGCTGCCCGCCTTTGATCCGGTGACCGCGTCAGAATCTTTGGCGCCGCGCGGCAGCTTTGGCCGCTGGCACAGTCGCGTGCGCAACCTGCCGGAATTTGGCGGGGAGCTCCCAGTGGCCGCGCTCGCGGAAGAGATTCTGACTGAAGGTGACGGGCAGATCAGAGCGCTCGTGACTTCGGCCGGCAATCCGGTGCTGTCCACTCCGAACGGCCGTGAATTGGATCGAGCGCTTTCCAGTCTCGATTTCATGGTGTCCATCGATTTCTACGTCAACGAGACGACGAAACACGCGCACATCATCCTGCCGCCGACGTCGCCGCTCGAACGAGGTCACTACGACATTGCGTTCCACCTGCTGGGAGTCCGAAACATCGCGAAGTTCTCGCCTGCTCTTTTCGAACCAGACGGTGACGCGCGACACGATTGGGAAATCTTTTTCGAATTGCAGACTCGCATGGAAGATCCGGGCGTCCTGGGTCGAGTGAAGCGTAAGTTACTGAAGCGATTCCTCGGACCAGAGCGAATGCTGGATCTAGGTTTGCGGTTTGGGCCATATGGCGGAAAACTCAATCCCTTTTCCTCTGCGAACTCAGCGGTTAATGACAACCGCAGACGAGAACCGAGGTATCGCGGAGGGCGCGGAGGACTGACTCTCAAAAAATTGAAAGCTGCTCCGCATGGAATCGATCTGGGGCCGCTGAAGCCGTGCCTGCCGAAGCGTCTGCGCACTGCTGATAAGCGAATTCAATTAGCGCCGCAAGCTTTGGTAAAAGACGTCGAGCGGGTGAAAGCGAAATTCGCACACCAGGCGTCCGTGCTGCCCGTGAACGGCGAACTATTATTGATTGGGCGACGCCAGCTTCGCAGTAACAACTCGTGGATGCATAACAGTGAACGACTGGTTAAAGGAAAAACTCAATGCACCATCCTCATGCATCCGCAGGACGCGGCGCACCGGCAATTGGTCTCAGGCCAAAAGGCGATGGTGCGATCGAGAGCCGGATCAGTCGAAGCTCCGATCGAGGTCTCCGACGAGATGATGCCGGGAGTGGTCTGCATGCCGCATGGGTGGGGCCATGACCGTCCGGGAATTCAATTGGCAGTCGCGCAACAACACGCCGGCGGCAGCATCAATGACGTCACCGACAATCTGGCGATTGATGCGCTTTGTGGAGCCGCGGCTTTTAGTGGGGTTTCGGTAGAAGTTGAGAAGTCAGAACCGGGAGCGGTAGCGACCGGGTAAAACAAGTCCACAGACCAGATTCAAAAGTTACCGAGATGACGAGATCTGCCGCCTCTGCGTAATCTGTGGATCATCTCTTACGCTCAACCGGTTCGAAGGCGCGCGTAGTATGCTCGGTGACGCTCGCTGGCGCATCGGCTAACCCCTTGGCCTGCGCAGCTTCAACCTCGCTGGTTACCAACCCTTTCGATTTCAACGCCTCTTCTTTTTCGGCAGTTCGACGCCTGCCGGCGAAAAGCAGGGTAATGAAAACACCTTCGAGCGCGATCATAACGAGCAAACTCAGGAACCCTAAACTGAGAATGAGACCCGTTTCCAGGCGGATGATGGCTTTCAGCACTCCCACCAGCATGGTAATCGCCGCGATACCGAAAACAAACGTGAACACCATCGCACCAATTAGAGTTTCGGGCTTCACGGCGGGCAGTGGCGTCTCGCTCTTATCGCCACTCAAACGGGCGCCGCAATAGTTGCAGTAGCTTAAGCCGGGCGCGATC
>DATENS010000246.1:0-4174 GCA_035274925.1 Pyrinomonadaceae bacterium
CGTCAAAGAAGTCGAGGGACCCTTTGGCGAATTTACTGGTTATTACGGCCCGCAGCGGATGCGCAACGTGATTGAAGTCTCCGCCATCACGCATCGCAGCGATGCCATTTTCCAACACATCTTCACGGGTCATCGGGACACCTGGGTGCTCGGCGGCATTCCCAAGGAAGGAAGCCTATTCAATTTGATCCGCGGGGTGGTCCCGACAGTCAAAGCCGTTCACTTCCCGATGTCCGGCGCCTGCCGCTTTAACTGCTACATCTCCATTGACAAGAAAGTCGACGGAGAAACCAAACAGGCGGCCCTGGCCGCGCTGGGCGGCTGCGACTTCGTCAAACATGTGATCGTCGTCGATGCCGACATCGACATTTACAACGAAGAAGAAGTCCTATGGGCGACGGCGACGCGTGTGCAAGCGGATCAAGACGTGGACATCATCAAGAACGTGAAAGGAAACACTCTCGATCCTTCGCAGACCGACAACATCATGACCACCAAAATGATTATCGACGCCACGAAACCTGTGCAGCGTCCCTATGAAGCACGCGTGGCAGTTCCTAAGCCAGCGATGGAAAAAACGCGGTTGGAAGATTTCATTCCGCGTCCTGTGCTTGACCGAGTGCCCAAGGCCTAATTGACGCGCGGCTAAAAGAAGCCGGAGAGTTCACCGCCGAGGCGCGGAGGACAATTTAAGGAACTTGGCACATGATAAAACATTCTCTGCGGACTCTGTGTCTCTGCGGTATAAATTGTTCTTAGGTGGAGGCGCCGTGACGAAAATCTTCTGGGTAACCTGTCCGCAATGCAAAGGCGAATTCTATTGTCACTATCAGGAGCTTCGCCACAAGAACATCAAGCTACTCTGCCCCTATTGCAATCATCAGTTTTTTGACGAGGAAAGCGCAAAGATTGTCGAGTGAGGATCGGTTAGTTTTATGCCGCAAGATCTCAGAACTTTTTTAGATCAAGTCAAACGCGACAATCCGCAAGATTTTCTGGTCATCTCCCGGGAAGTCGATCCGACTTTCGAGATCACGGCGATTACGGTGAAGCTCGAACAGGAAGCCAAACGGCGACCGATTTTGCTCTTCGAAAAAGTAAAAGGCAGCAACTTTCCTGTGCTGACCAACGTGCATGCGGGCCGCTCGCGGTTAGCGGCAGCCATTGGCGCGAAACCGGAAGAAATGCAGCAAGCGTATTTACGTGCCATGGAAAAACCGATTTCGCCCAAGCTCGTCGCCAAAGCGGCGGTCAAGGAGGTTATTTTTACCGGCGATCAGGTTGATCTCTATAAGCTGCCGCAAATCTGGCATCATCAGGACGACGCCGGTCCGTACATCACGGCAGCTATTTCGTTTGCCAAAGATCCAAACAGCGAAAGCTGGAACTGCGCTTATAATCGGCTCATGATCCAAGGCCGCAACCGGACCTCGATTCACCTCACCTTGGCAAAACACCTCTGGGAATTTCAGCGCTATGCCGAGGCCGAAGGGAAGCCGTTGCCGGTCGCCTTCGCCATCGGCGTTCATCCGGCGATTGCGCTCGGCTGTCTTGCAATTGGCTCCATCGATGAAGACGAGCGCGCAATCATGGGCGGTTTGCTGGGTGAGCCGCTGGAGCTGGTGAAGTGCGAAACTTCCGATGTTCTGGTGCCGGCCGCGGCGGAGATGATTCTCGAAGGAGAAATTTTACCGCGTGAGCGCACCGCTGAAGGTCCGTTCGGAGAATTCACCGGCTACAGCCTTGGCGAGCGCCAGCGCGAACTCCTGCAAGTACGAGCGATCACCCACCGGCATGATGCGATGTTTCAAGATATTACCGTCGGGCATCTCGACCACCTGATGCTTTCGACTACACCCATCGAAGCCAACCTTTATCGCGCCGTGCGCGCCATGGTGCCAACGGTCAAGGCCGTGCGCGTGCCGGCGCCTTTCACCTGCTACGTGTCGATCGAACAGCGGATTTCGGGGCAAGCGAAGAATGCAATCCTGGCGGTGCTCGGCGCTGATCTGTACATGAAGCGCGTTGTCATCGTCGATCACGACGTTGACATTTTCAACGATCGGCAGGTCAACTGGGCAATCGCGACACGCTGCCAACCGGACCGGGATATCACCATCATCACGAATAGCCGCGGCTCCGACCTCGATCCATCCACGAAAGAAGACGGCAACACCGCAAAATGGGGCGTCGACGCCACCGCCAAACCGTCCCTCGCCGCGTTCACGCCGAGACACCGCATCCCGCGCGACGTATGGCACCGGATCGACATGAAAGACATCCTCGGCCAATAAACTGTGCAACCGAAATACAATAGTCCAACATAAACGTTGTCGCTTGACTCGGATTCGCCTGATAGGGGTCGGGAACGGCTTGTGCCGTCCCCGCCCTCCGAACCGTGCGTGCGGTTCTCCCGCACACGGCTCTCCAGTCGGTAGTTTCCTCATCGGGATTGGCGCGCTAACGCACGGGCCGTAGTTAAGGTGAACAGTCCTTGCGCTGCGAAGAAAGTATTGGGCCACCGAAGATGGTCATCACGACATTTTCCCATCCCCGGTCGTTTGTCTTGCTTGCGCAAGATCGTACGTAGCCTGCGACGAACAAAACTATCGGTCAACTGATGTACCCAGGGTTGCGCATGCTTGAAGTAGTGAAACCAACCACGAAGCACGGGGTTGAGATCGGTGATAATGCAAGCCAAGCTGTCCCCACGCGTGCGCCGTGTTTTCTGGCGTATCCGCTCGCGCATCGCCAGCAGACTTTTCTTTCTGACCCAACGCCGCCCAACTTCGAAGCGGTAGCCCAAAAACTCAAAACCTTGCCCAGCTTGCCGGCAATCTCCCACGTGGGTCTTGTCGGCATTGAGCTGAAGCCCGTTTTGTTCCGTCCAGGCTCTCACTGCGCTCAGCGCCGCTTGAGCTTGTTCTTGACTGCGGCACAGCACCACAAAATCATCGGCGTAGCGAACCATCCGATAACCCTGCTGTTTCATCTGTCGGTCCAGCGGATGAAGATAGATGTTGGCCAAAAGCGGGCTGATCACCGCTCCTTGCGGCGTTCCTCCCACGGGCGTCCAGCGTTTCATCCCTTGGATAATATCCTGACTCAGAAACCCACCGATCAGCTCAAGCACTCGCCCGTCGCTGATCCGCTCTTCGATTCGGCGCATCAGAGTGGGATGCTCCAGGGTCTCGAAGAAGCTCTCCAAGTCGGCGTCCACCACATGGGTGTAGCCTTCCTGGATCAGTCCATCGATCTGGCGAAGCGCGTCTTTGGCGCTGCGCTCGGGACGAAAACCGTAACTGGAGTCCTCAAACTCTCGCTCGAAGATCGGTTCGATCACCAGCTTCACTGCCGTCTGCACGATGCGATCTTTGACCGCAGGAATTCCCAATGGGCGCATCCTGCCGCCCCCTTTGGGTATCTCCACGCGCCGAATCGGCTGTGGCCGGTATTCTCCGCTCTTAAGCGCTTGCTCCAGTTCTTCCAGATAGATTTCCGCTCGGGCCGCAAACTGCTTCACACTCTGTCCATCCACTCCTGCCGCTCCGGCGTTCTCTTTAACTTTGTGCCACCCTGCCCTAAGCGTCTCTTTGCGGTACACCTTGTCGATCAGGCTAAACCATTTCCCTCCTCTGACGCCGTTGTCCAGCGCCGCCAACATGCGCTCGCTCCATACCGTGGCTTCCACCCACGACCGGTCTCGGTCGGCGGTTTCTGCGCCTTGTCTAGCTCTTCCGGGCACTGCCGGCGCTTGGCTTTCGCTTTGCCCCGTTTTGTCGCTCACGCTTCTACCTTCCTGCCTCCCGTCCCTCGGCGCTGTTTTGCTTCCAGCCCCTCTCGCGGGTTTTCTTCCCGCTGCGGTACCATGAAGGCTCTGACTCCTGCTCGGCTCACCCACCAAGCAGGTCTCCCCGCTTATCTCGCCACACCTTCCTGTCGTTCCGTCTCCAACCACGTGGACTGCCTGGACATCGCTTACCACCACGCCAGCGTGCCCAGCGAGTTTCGGACTTCGCCCTGGAATCGCAGGCTCGTCGCAGCTCCCCGCCGAATCGAGTTCGTTACCCTACGGACCGACACTTTGCCTCGGGTTGCTCTCCACCTCGCTTCACAGCGACGCAGTTACCTTTGGCTACGGAGTTTGTGGCATACTCCGACACGGACTTTCACC
>DATENS010000247.1:0-16193 GCA_035274925.1 Pyrinomonadaceae bacterium
GAAATCATTTACGTCGATGATGGTTCGTCGGACGGCAGCCTGGCCGTGCTGCGAGAAATTGCCGCGCGCGATCCACGCGTGCGCGTGATCGCCCTGCGACGTAACTATGGCCAGACGCCGGCCATGGCCGCAGGCATCGATGCCGCGCGCGGCGAAGTGCTGATTCCCATGGATGCCGATCTGCAAAATGATCCGGCAGACATTCAAAGGCTGCTCGACAAACTGGACGAGGGTTACGACGTGGTCTCAGGCTGGCGCAAGAACCGGCGGGATCCGCTGATCACACGCAAGATACCTTCGCAGATGGCTAACTGGCTGATTTCGAAAATCGGTGGTGTGCCGTTACACGATTACGGCTGTTCACTGAAGGCTTATCGTCGCGAGTCGCTCCAGGATGTACAACTCTACGGCGAGATGCATCGCTTTATTCCCATCTACGCGTCCTGGTCCGGCGCGCGCGTCGCCGAAATTCCCGTCGAACATCATCCGCGCACGATGGGCAAATCGAAGTATGGATTGTCGCGCACAATAAAAGTCGTCTTTGATCTGATGACCATCAAGTTCATGGCGTCGTATCAGACCAAGCCTCTTTACGTGTTTGGCTGGGCGGGCCTCTTGACGTTCTTCATTTCAGCGGTCTGCGCAATTCTCGCGTTCCTGATGAAGTTCGCCAGCTGGCCGCATCACGCCGACTTTGTGGAAACGCCTTTGCCGGTGCTGACGATGGTGCTGCTGGTTCTCGGCGTGCAGTTTTTCCTGATGGGGCTGCTGGCTGAGATGCTCGTCCGCACTTATCACGAGTCACAGGCGAAACGGATCTACGCGGTGCGCGAGCGAATCGGATTTGAGTGAGCTGTATGTCCAGGATGCGGATTGCGTGCGTGACGGCGTGTCTGGTGCTGTTAACGGCGAGCACGCAGGGCAAGGTTGCGAGCCAGACGACGTCATCCAAAGAGGCAAAACTACGCGAAGCTGAACAGGTGGCGGCACACTTTGTGAAGCGTTTCTCGGCAACGTTGGATTTCGGCGTCGTTTATCGCGAAATGTTTGTGCGCGAGAGGGTCCTCCGGCGTCGCAATGTGGTCTCGATGTTCGACGGTCTTATTGAAGACAGTTTGCTGAAGAAACTCCACGATCGGGAAAAAGAGCAGGCGTACATAGCGTTCATGAACACCTTCTATGTTTCCTGGCTGTATTTACTAAATGTCAACGGCCTGTACGACAAGGACGACCCGGCAGTTTACCTGCCCCGAGACATTCAAGCCGAAATCAAAAGGACGGCGTTTAATAGATGCCGCTTTTTGGATCGAGACGACGATGATTGCGAAAATTTGAGATTCAAAACCCGGAAAGGACTGGCAAGATTCATTTCTTTTAGCAACCGCTTGACTGTTTTGTTTCGCAGGCACATGCCAGGACGACCGTTCGATTCGCCGGCCTATCGAGCCAACGTTCGTAATATCGTTTGGAACGGCCAGGGGCCATACGTCAATAACGGCGATTCCTTTCTTGAGATCGATAAGAGCAGACCGGTCTATGAGATCGCCAGCGGAATGTTTCTGTTTAGCATTATTGAAGAAGAGGGAACGTTAAGAATTGCTTCCCTGACAATATCGAATTAGATGTGCGGCATAACTGGATGGGCGAATCTTGATCCACGCACGCCGCCGCCGGACGGCGGGGGCGAACTCCTGCGCTCGATGTGCGACCGCATGACGCATCGCGGGCCGGATTCGGAAGGTTATCTGGTTAGCGATGGGGTCGCGCTCGGCATTCGGCGGCTGGCGATCATCGATCTCATTACCGGCGACCAACCAGTCTTCAATGAAGATGAGACCGTCGCCGTCGTACTCAACGGCGAGATCTATAACTATCGCGAGCTGCGCGCTGACCTGGAAACGCGCGGCCACACTTTTCGCAGCGCCTCAGACACCGAAGTCCTGCCTCATCTCTATGAAGAGTATGGGCGCGACATGGTCCAGCACCTCAATGGCATGTTTGCGTTCGCGCTTTGGGACGAAAACCGCCGGCGGCTGTTCATTGCGCGCGATCGCTTCGGCGAAAAACCGCTCTACTGGGGCATCTTTGATCGCACCCTCCTTTTCGCGTCAGAGCCTAAGGTGCTGTTGTCTCATCCGTCAGTAAGACCTGATCTAAGCATTAACGCGCTTCGCCAGTACCTCTCATTTGATTATGTGCCGGCCCCGCTTTCGATCTATGAAGGCATCAGTAAACTGCCGGCAGCGCACAGTCTGACTTTGGAAAATGGCGAAGTCGAAGTGCGTCCATACTGGCGATTGAGCTACAAAACGCGCGAACCCGCGCCGAGCGTCGCCGAAGCGGCAGAGCAGCTTCGAACGCTCATGGAAGATTCAGTGCGCATGCGGCTGGTGTCGGACGTGCCGCTTGGCGTCCTGCTGTCAGGCGGAATCGATTCTTCGCTGGTCACGGCGATGGCCGTGCGTGCCTCTCCGGAAACGGTAAAAACTTTTTCGATCTCATTTGCCGAGAGTTCGTTCGACGAGTCGGAATACGCGCGTCGCGTGGCCCAGTTCCTGGGCACCGATCATCACGAGGAGCGATTCAGCGCCAGCCTGGCCGCGAACCTGGTGGGTGAAATCGGCGCCTGGATGGACGAGCCGATGAGCGATCCATCGCTCCTGCCCACATATTTGCTGTCACGCTTTACCCGAAAGCACGTAACAGTTGCGCTCGGCGGCGACGGCGGCGACGAAATATTTGCCGGCTATCCAATGTATTTCGGACACCGGATGGCGCGCGCGTACAATCGCGTCCCGAAGCTGTTGCGACGCGGTCTGATCGAGCCGCTGGTGAATGCTTTACCGGTCAAGACCAAGAACCTTTCGTTTGATTATCGCGCGCGGCGATTCATCACTGCCTCGCATTACGACGAGGTGGCGCGCCATCACGTTTGGTTTGGATCGTTCACGCCGCAAGATCAGGAACTGTTGCTGACAGACATGGCCCGGCACGAATCTGACGACGACATCTATCGCGACGCCCGGCGGATGTTCGCGGAGTGTGACTCGAACGATTTGACTGAGTGCATGCAAAGTCTCGACACGCAGCTTTACCTCGCCGAAGACATTCTGACTAAAGTCGATCGCGCGAGCATGGCGGTTAGTCTGGAAGTGCGCGCGCCGTATCTCGATCCGCGAGTGGCCGAGTTTGCCGCTTCGCTGCCCTCGCATTACAAGCTGCACGGCTACACTTCAAAATACATTCTTAAACAAGCGGCAAAAGGTTTGGTGCCGTCATTTGTCTGGCGGCGAGGCAAGAAAGGCTTCGGCGTGCCTTTCGCAAAATGGTTGAAAGGCGAGCTGCGCCCTTTGGCGCGCGACCTTTTGTCGCCCGAGCGGCTGCGCCGCGGCGGCCTGTTCAATGCCGAGTACGTCGCACGCATACAGGACGAGCACGAGCGGGGCGTTGCCAATCATCGCAAGTTACTCTGGACTTTGTTGTCGTTCGAGTTGTGGCGTGAAAGCTTTGTCGAGACGCCGCGCCGGATCGAAACCTCGATGACGGCGTAGACCCCGCGAAAGCGCTGACAAGTCAGCGCACTCCAAATGACACTCGATCTCCAAACAGCACACGGTGATCTCTGGAAGTGGTGTCGCTCGCAAAACTTTGCCGGATACGATCCTTTTGACGGCCTGAACAGCCGGTTCTTTCAGGTCCTCCCGTTTAAAAACTCCCGCGCCGCGCGGCTGGCCTGGACGCAATTTCACAAACGATCACCGATTAATTTTCGCTCGCTCGTCGGAATCCCACGTGAGCGAAATGCCAAGGCTATTGCTCTTTTCGCGCTCGCCTCACTTGCCGACTACCGGCGCACGCAAACGAAAGAAACTGAAGTTGAGGCGGCTGAGCTGCTCGACGATCTGATCGGAATGAGCCTGAAAGGGTTTAAGGGTGCGGCGTGGGGCTATAACTTCGACTGGCAATCGCGTGCTTTCTTTGCGCCCCGCGGCACCCCCACCGTCGTGCCCACGGCCTTTGCGATGCGCGCTTTGTGCGAGGCAGCTGAGGTTCTTGATCGCGACGCGTATCTTCCATTTGCGCGCACTGCGTGTGATTTCATTCTCAACGATCTCAATCGATCAGACGAGACCGCGGATGAGCTCTGTTTTAGTTACTCACCATTGGATCGGACACGTGTTTTCAATGCGAGTTTGCTCGCGGGTGAAGCCCTGGCTACCGCCGGTGGATTATTGGGCGAAGAAAGTCTCTGTGACATGGGGCTGCGCGCCGCGCGATACGTGGTTCGCCGGCAACGCGAAGACGGTTCCTGGCCGTACGGCTCTGATGACTACCAATCGTGGTGCGATAATTTTCATACGGCTTTCATCCTCACCAGTCTTTCCCGAATAATCGGCGCCTGTGAATCGGCGCATGACGAGCTCGAACCCGCTTTATCACGCGGATATGAATTCTGGCAGGAACGATTTTTTCTAAACAACGGCTGGCCTAAGTACTATCCCGATCGTCTCTATCCGGCGGACATTCACTCGGCCGCCAGTGCCATTGTCGCCCTGGTGGAATTGCGTGGGCGAATCCCCAACACGCTCATCCTCGCTGAAAAGGTCGCCACCTGGACATTAGAAAACCTGCGCGACGAGGATGGCTCTTACTATTATCAACGGCGGCGATTTCACACGGTCAAGATTCCGTACATGCGCTGGGCCGAGGCGTGGATGATGTACGCGTTGGCGCGACTTAGGGAAAGTCAGAACCGCTTGCGGTAGCGGGCGGTTGAAGATCCCGTTAAGGCGACCGCCGGCGGTTAAGGCTGTTGTTTAGAGTTCCTGTGCTGTAAAGATCAAACCGCCCGCTACCGCAGGCGGTTCTGACTAAAATGCGTATCTGGATCGATCTCGCTAATTCGCCGCACGTGCCTTTCTTTCGGGCCTTGACTCCCGAGTTTGAGGCGCGCGGGCATCAGGTCGAGATCACTGCGCGCGATTTTGCCCAAACGGTCGATCTCGCCACCGCCGCAGGCATGATGCCGCACGTGATCGGCGGCCATGGTGGCGGCAAACTAGCCGGCAAAGCAGGAAATCTGGTAGGCCGCGCAGCTGCACTGCGCAAATGGGCGCGCGATCGCGGGTTCGATCTGGCCGTCAGTCATAATTCTTACGCGCAAATCTCGGCCGCAGCAGCACTAGGCATCCGCAGCGTGACGCTGATGGATTATGAACATCAACCGGCCAACCACCTCGCTTTTCGTCTCGCTTCACGGGTGATCGTTCCGCGCGCTTTTCCGGCGTCCGAGTTGAAGAAGTATGGCGCCTCGACCCGCAAGGTAAAACGGTACGATGGAATCAAGGAAGACGTGTATCTCGCGGATTTTACGCCCGACCTCACGTTCGGCGAACGTTTGCGCAAACTCGGGATCGGGAGCGAAGATGTGCTGGTCGTGGTGCGGCCGCCGGCGCGTGAAGCGCTCTATCATCGCTTTGAGAATGAATTGTTTGAAGAGCTGCTCGCGCACATCAGCTCTCGCGCCAACACAAAGGTGATCCTGTTGCCGCGCACTGCGACGCAACGCACCGACTACGCCGAGCGCAAACTGCCGAAGGTGATCATGCCGAACGAGGTGCTAGACGGCGCAAGTCTAATCGCTGCCGCCGATTTGGTAATCAGCGCCGGCGGCACGATGAATCGCGAAGCGGCGGCACTGGGCGTACCGGCGGCAAGTGTTTATGCGGGTAAGTGGGCGGCGATTGATGAAGAGCTGGAGAAGGAAGGCAGGCTGCAGCGCATCAGCTCGCGAGAAGACATTGAGTCATTAAAGATCGCACAGAAGTCCGGATTAAGACTTAGACGCGCAGGCGGAGTTAAGCCAGCAATAACCCGTTTGATTCTCGGAGAAGATTAGTTCGCAATGTGTTGCCCGAGAAATATTTTCAAAACTGCACTGATGGTGGTGGCATTCCATGTAGTGCTGGCGGATTGTGCGACGGTCCCAGCGCAAACACGATCGGAAGAACAGGCAGCTTTGCTGCAACTCCTGCCATTTGCCGACAAAGATCTCCACAAACTCGAGGGCGCCGATCGGGACACGGTCGAAAGACTTGGTGACATGCTGGTTCCTGAACGCGTGAAAAGGAAAGGCCTCTGGTTACAGGGAGGTTCCCTTCGAATTCGTTTTCTTTGGAAGCTTGAGGTTCCAACAAAGCGCTTCGTAATTTTTGATTCGCCGACCGACTTCATGTCGCCCGGACATCAGGTTCATTATCTTTATTTCTTCGACGAAGCCGGAACTATGCTGGGTTCATCAGCCTTCTCGAGCGGCTGGCGCATGAGAACTGAGAGCGCCAACTTGATTCGCCGTGATCAAAACTATCTCCTCGAAATTGAAGCGAATGGGCTAAGCAGCTTTGCGCACGCGTCGTTTCTGCGAGAGGAGTATGTTCTCCTGAATGATCGGGCAATGCTCGCGCGCCTTGAAGGAAAGGACGGGTTGATACGGAATGTGTATGGTTGTACGTACGTCACGGTTGGTCCACCGATTCCTGAGAGGACTGCTGAAGAATGGCTGAAAATATTATCTTCGCGTAACGAGCTTGAAGTCCTCCAGGCATTGATGTGGATCGCCGGCGTTCATCACAATGTCGATGACCTAAAGCAGGAACAGGAAGACGTTGAGAGCCTTCGGAAACAGTATCCCGGGGATGTCATCGATCGGACAACTCTCGAACATCGTCCGAATGCTATCGCTCAGGCAAATCTGTTCACTCAAGTAAGGACCCACAAGGACTTGATGCGAAAACTCGAGGAGACTGTCGAAATCGCCCGACAACTGGATCACTGAAGCGGCGGATTTCGCCAGGAAAGAGATTGCGAAAGAGTTGGTAGTGGATAAAGCGCCTTAATGAAAGCAGAGATCGCCAGAAGTTCAGGTTTAGACCCGCGGGCCGTGCGCGTGCCTGCGCGTGTGCCGGTTTGGGTCGTGCCGCTGGTGAAGACTGGTTTGGTCGTCAGCGACGTCGCTCTGACTTTGCTTTCGTTTCTAACGGCGTTCTACCTTCGTCATCAGGAACCGATTTTTCAAACCGGGGGATTCAGTAACGAATTCGCTCCTTACGCCGTCATCCTGCCGTTCGTGATCCCGATCAGACTTTTGCTGCTTCGCTATTACGACCTTTATCGAGTGCGTGGCGAATTCTCGTTTGTCGAAGATGTGGGCCGCATATTCAAAGCAACTGCGATTGGTTCGCTGCTTATTGTCGCCGCGACCTTCATGTATCGTGGCGGAATCGCCTACCGCACCTTTTCGTATTCGCGCCTGATCTTTCTTTACGATTTTCTGCTCGCCTTTGCCGGTATTGGCGTATTGCGAATGATCGTGCGGGCCGCGCAAGTCATGATTCGGCGTCGCGGCATCAATCTAATTCCGACTTTGATTGTTGGCCGTGGCCCCGAAGCCGCGCTTTGCATTCACGAGATGCGCGCCCGGCCGGAATTGGGTTACCGCGTCATCGGCCTGGTCGAAAATGGCGACATGATGCCCGCAGACATGAGTTTTGAGGGCGTCCCGGTAATTGCCGATCTCAAGAACCTTCCCGAAGCAATTCGTGAATCAGGCGCGAACGAAGTGATCATTTCGGATCCGAACGTGCCCGGCGAGGCATTGTTCGATGTCATGATTCAGACGGGCCGGCGTCGCGGTGTCGAATTTCGCATTGCGCCCACGCTGCTGAATTGTCTGCCGAGCAAGACTGAAATTGACCAGGTCGGCTCGCTGCCGATGGTCACCCTGTTTCGCTCCCCGCTTTCGAATGCCGCCCGCATCGTCAAACGCGGATCGGATTTGATCATAGCGACTTTGGCGTTGACCGTGCTGGCGCCGCTTTGGCTGTTGATTGCTCTCCTGATCAAACTGGATTCGCGCGGCCCGATCTTTTACAAGCAGGAGCGCGTCGGCATGGACGGGCGCATCTTTCTCTTTTACAAATTCCGATCGATGCGTGCCGGCGCCGATGATTCACCGCATCGAAAGTTTCAGGAGAAATTCATCAAAGGCGAACCGGATTCGAATCTCGGTGACAAGAGCCGGCCCGCGTACAAGCTGCGCACCGACGACCGGGTGACGCGACTGGGAAGGGCTTTGCGTAAGACGAGCCTGGATGAACTGCCGCAACTCTTCAATGTCCTGCGCGGCGACATGAGCGTGGTCGGCCCGCGTCCGCCCATTCCTTACGAAGTTGAAAGTTACGAGTTGTGGCATCGCAAGCGGCTGGACATGAAGCCGGGCATCACCGGCTTGTGGCAGGTCTCGGGCCGCAACCGCCTGCCGTTCGACGAGATGGTGCGGATGGATTTGTATTACATCGAGAACTGGTCGCTGCTGCTGGATATCAAAATTATTTTGCAGACGCTGCCGGTGATGTGGCGCGGCGAGGATGCGTATTAGCGGGGAATTGAGGAAACGGACTCAAGATCATGACAATTAATTCAGATACTAAACGTGAGATGTTGCGACATACCGTCGCGACGCTGGCTTATCGGGGCGCGAAAGCCATGCGTGGTGCGCCCGACTCGTTCGCGTCTTTCAAAGCATCGGAAGGCACGCGCACTCCTGCGCAGATTCTGGCGCACATCGGAGACCTGCTGGACTGGGCATTGTCGATCGCTAAAGGCGAAGAAAGCTGGCACAACTCTGACCCACTTGCCTGGAGCGATGAGATCGATCGTTTACACGCGACACTGAAAAGTTTCGATGAGTATCTCGCTTCCGATGACGAACTGTCGGCCACTTGCGAACGAATGTTTCAAGGCCCCATTGCGGACGCGCTCACTCACGTAGGCCAAATTGCGATGTTGCGGCGCCTCGCAGGTCAACCGATCAAGGGAGAGAACTACTCGCGGGCTAAAATCGAAGCGGGAAATGTGGGGGCCGACCAAACGCAACCAAAGCGCGAGTTTGATTAGAAAAGTGTTGTAAAAGTGTGTTGCGGCAACACAGAATTAGCACACTGCCTGATTAGCTTATTGGACCACGTTGGATTATGATCCAGCCAACCCCTCCCCGAATTCAGGAGTACGAAAGGACAAAACGAAATCCATGAAAACACGGCGCACTATAACACTCGCCATTGTCTCTCTCTTCTTGTTGGGAATTACCATAAACGCCGAGGCCCAGCGCCGGCGCAGCTGGGACAATTACCCAAATTGGGGTGGCTCGTTCGATTTGCGACAGACGGCGCTCAATGCCGGTTATAACGAGGGCACGAAAGAGGGCAGCCGCGATCGCGCGCGGAACCGCCATGCGAACTTCCAGGAGTTTTCCGCTTATCGCGAAGCGACAAAGGACTATAGCTCGAGGCTTGGGGATCGCGAGCTGTACCAGAGGTATTTCCGCATCGCGTTCGAGCGCGGATATGACACAGAGAATCCCGGCTCGTATAACAACAACAGCGGCAACAATCGCGATCGCGACTGGAATCGAGACCGCAATCGAGACCGTGATTGGGACAGAGACAACGATGGTCACCGCGGCCGTAACTGGGATCGTTACGGACAATTTGGCGGCTCGTTTGAGCTGCGCCAAACGGCCCTGAATGCCGGGTATAACGCCGGCGCCAAACAGGGACGCGATGACCGGAGAAGAAATCGCAATCGTAGCTATTCTGACTTCAAAGAGTACCGAGATGCGAACATTGATTACAGTTCAAAGCTCGGCGATCGCGAACTCTACCGTCGCTACTTTCGCGAAGGGTACGAGAACGGATACCGGGATGGCTGGAACGGCTACTAAGCCATCGCTAACATTCCAGGCAATCACACGGGCCCGATCATCGAGATCGGGCTCGTCGCTTTTTGGGCTTCTTTGGCTCTTCAGGTTTTTTCGGCTCGTACTGCATCCGCAGGTAGAGTGAGTATTGCACCGCCGGCTCAATCCCTAGCGGAGTCATCACCAGATCGAATTTGCTCGGCGTAAACGGTTCGTAGAAGAAGGTGAAACTCTTGCGCTGGATTACCCGGCTCGAACCGCTCGGGTTGTAAACGGACGCCTCGCCTGTTTCGAATGCCTGGTAGCGTTGATAGGCTTCGGCGGGATAGGACACATCGTACATCTCGCTCACCAGCCCCACCGGCGTGAGGGCCACACCGAGCGAATTTGCGTACTGCTCTTTCTTGCGTTTGATAACCTTGACGGCCTCGGCAAAGAGCCCGGCGCGCACCGCTTCGAAATCACTGACGATGTAGTCGACCTTGATCAAGTCAAAGATTTGCGCGCTGGCGGCGGCACGCAGAATCATCGATAACATATCTCGATTCTTGTACCTGACCGCCACGGTTTTCTTGGTCTCGAACCCGGTCAGGTTTTCTTTTGCCTGGCTGCCCGACACGGTGAAATCGTAAACCCGGTTCTGAGTTATGAAATCCACGAAGATGTCATTCCGGACGATTCCCATCGGCGCAATCTTGTCCGCGAGTGCGGCAATCTTCGCGTCGACCTTTTGATTGCTCTCAGCCGAGGCGATCGCTTCGTCGTTGACGCCAAAGACGACGACAAAAGCATCGGGCTTCAGGTTGGTAAGCACGCTGGCCTCGATCCCCCATCCGTTGCTGATCAAATTGCCGGTATTTGTTTGTGGCTGACGCCGCTGTTGGTAGTAGCCGTTGTTGCCGTAAATCCGATTACCACTCTCCTGGGCGCAGACGCTGATTGCACAAAGCAGGGAAACTAAAAGCAGGAAGGCTCTTTTCATTTTGTCTCTCCTTTTTTAGGTTGGGTTGAAGCGGGAGACTGCTTTTGGCAGCCGAGTTTTTCGGGAGAGGAACTTCGGTTGGAGACCTTGCCGGCCCTAGAGATGCGAATGAGGTTTTTGAAGATGCCCAGTTGAAAAGTCCTGTTTGTGTTTTAGCAAAAATAATGGGATTGACAGACGCTGCTGTTAGGACAAGAATGCGGGGGGATCATGAAGCGGGAAACATCTATCAGCGAACTAAAGATCAAACGCCCGGGCCGAGCGGTTGTGCCGGAAAAGGAAGCTTTGAAGCGCATGAAGGAATTCTCAAAGCGAAAGGAGCAATTCCTTGCCACTGCTCGAACGGGCAAGGGTCGAAGTGTACGTCCCTGACCTGCCCACCCCTCCCTATCGCAATTTGCTTCTGTCTTTCGAAGAAGAATTCACCTACGCGTTCGGCGGTTGCACCATCATACGCGGACTCCAGGGCAGTTATCTTTCTCGCAATGGCGCCAGGATCCCTGACCTAATTAATCTGATTTACACAGATTTACCAGTTGCCCTTTCGATCAACTTTGAAAGAACGACGCGTTACGCCGACGAGTTGAAACAAGCTGCGTTTGACGCGCTTGAGGAAGAATCAATTTTGATAACTGTAGAGCAGACTTATCACGTTATCTGATCTACAACCAGCGGCGCAGTCAGGCAAATCAGCGCGAGTAGTCGAGTTCAGCGACTATGAGTTCAGCGCTAGACAAAGATTGGTTTAGTTCTGCACTCCCGCTAGCGCCAACTCCAACAACAAGATCTTCTTGATTCCCTTGTAGAGCGGTTCGACTTCACAGTTCTCGCTGAGGCTGTGCGTAGCGTCGCATGGCCCGGCGCCGGTTGAGATCGAAGAGATACCCACCAACAGCGCCGCACTCGAGTTATTGGATCCTGCGTTGGTAATTGGCGGCTCGAAACCCATCACGCGATGCACTGCTTCGGCCATGCGTACCAGGTACGACTCACGGTGTCCGGGAATTACCGCGGCCGGCGACTTGCCAATCACATCAGTCTTAACGGTCACGCCGGCTTTCGTCGCCTCCTCATTGAGAATGGTCTGAATCTGGTTCTCGAGATCGGCAAGTACTTCGTTACTCGTCGAGCGCAAGTCGACTGTAAACCAGGCATCGGCGGCTTTCGCGTTGACGACTTCTGAACCACCCAGCATTCCGATATTCAAATTTGAAGAAGGGTTCAACGGCACTTTCAATTGATAGATGCGATCGATGGCCCGCGCCAGCGGCAGAGTGGCTGAGAAAGGCGGCGTGCGCGAGCGTGTATGACCGCCCGGGCCGATAAAGTGGTGGCGGTACCAATTGATCCCGATACCTGCGTAGGTAAACCCTTCGTAGCCCCCATCGAGCGCGATGTAATGATCGATCTTGCCCTTGTTTTCATTGACATAGGCTTCCACGCCTTTGAAAGTCGTTTCCTCTTCGACTGTGAAGACGAAGACCAGGTCGCCTTTCGTCTTGATCTTTCCTTCGTCGAGCGCGCGAATTGTGGCCAGCAAGGCTTCGATGTTCCGCGTGTCATCGCCGATCCCCGGCGCGTAAACCTTGCCATCGCGGACTGTTGCTTTGATTTGCAATCCCGGTTGGAAGACAGTGTCCAGGTGCGCATCGAAGACGATAACCGGACCGCCGCCGGCGCCTTTTCGCACCGCGATTAAGTTGCCCGCAGAGTCGTAGCGAATTTCATCAACGCGGTACTTGCGGAGCAGGCCCTCGATGTATTTCGCCCGTGGTTGTTCGTGACCGGAAGGCGCGTTGATTTCCGTAATCGCGAGCCATTCACGCAGAATGGTTTCGTGATTGCGATCAAGGTAGTCATTGGCCGCGCGCACGTCGGCACGTTCAGTAATTCTTTTAACTTGCTCGATATATTCGGGAACGGTTTGGACCTGGGCTCGCGCCCAAACGGTAACAGTCAAGAGCAACAGGACAATCCAGATCAATCGGCGCATATCGTTTTTGTCGAAGTCGAATATAATCCGTAAGACACGTGATTCTAAGCAAATCGTTTTGATTGTAAAGGGAACCGTCACCAGCGCTAAGAAGCGCGAAATTGCTGCCGGC
Source organism: Pyrinomonadaceae bacterium (assembly GCA_035274925.1). GTDB lineage: Bacteria > Acidobacteriota > Blastocatellia > Pyrinomonadales > Pyrinomonadaceae > UBA11740. The sequence goes on from DATENS010000247.1 coordinate 12,845, forward strand.
CCACTCGGGGTTTGGCTGGACCGCGCCATTATCGCGGCTTTATTCCTTTTCGTCATCGCGGCCCCGGTGTCAATTGCGGCCACGCAATTAGCGTGGAGCGTCGGCTTGCTGTTCTGGTTGTTACGATTCGCGGTTTGGCCACGCCCCGAACTGAAACGCACGCCAATCGACTATGCGATGTTTGGTTTCTTCATCCTCACGGGCGTTTCCTCATTTCTTTCATACGAGCCAATGGTGTCGGCCGGCAAACTGCGCGCGGCGATGCTCTTCACCATCGTCTATCTCTTTGCTGAAAACCTGCGATCGGTGCGACTGATCCGGCTGCTGGCCATTTTGTTGGTGGCGTCAACAGTGATCACGGCGCTGTTTACCTTTGGTCAATATCTTGTCGGGCGCGGTGTGAAAGTTTACGACGTGCGCGCGGACAGCCCGCTGATAGCCGCGCGGCTGGAATCGCGTGAAAAGAAACCGACCCCGATACTGAGCGGCGATACGCTGGAAGAAGTCGACGGCGTCAGGATATCGGGCCCTGAGCAACTTGTCGCGGCCCTGGAGGGTACGCCGTCCAGCAAACCGGTCAAAATCAAGATCTATCGTGTCGAATGGAATCCGATTCTCGAGTTACCACGCGGGCGCTTACTCGGGGGCGCTACACCTGAAGAGAGATTGGGGATTCAACGTTGGACACGAGGCCGTGACTGGCGCGCGACCGGATTCTTTGGTCAATGGACAACGTATGGCGAAGCTCTGCAACTCCTGGGTTCGCTTGTATTCGGATTACTGGTGGCGTTGCCTCAGAAGCGAAGCAAATGGGGCGCTCTGTTGCTTCTCGCGCTGGCAGCGGTGGGTGGCGCACTGATTCTTACCGTGATGCGCGCGTCGTGGCTGGCATTCATGTTCTCGGTAATTGTAATTGCGATTGCGGGGTTGCGATGGCGATCGTTACTCGTGATTGGTGCTTGTGCTTTGCCGCTCGTGCTGGTTGGCCTGTTCGTCCTGCAGCAGAAGCGCAACGTCGGATTTTTCGACGCTAAAGACGACTCGATCCTCTGGCGCCAGGCGGTCCAGCGCGAAGGTTTTCAGCTTCTGGTCAGCAGTCCACGACACTTGTTGGTGGGCATTGGAATGGACTCGCTCAAGTCGCATTGGCGTGCCTGGGGTATGTTCGATCAGGGCAGGCGGCCGTGGGGGCATATGCATTCGGACTATTTGCAGATTGCGCTCGAGCGCGGGGTGCCCGCGTTAATTGCCTGGCTGGTGTTGATGGCCCTTTACGGACGCACGTTGTGGCGATTGAGAAAACGCATTCCCGCTGAGAACTGGATCGAGAAGGGAATCGTGCTCGGAGCGCTGGGTGGATTGGTGGGTTTCCTGATCAGCGGCATAGTTCACTACAACTGGGGCGATTCGGAAGTGGTTATGATCTTTTATCTCATTATGGGATTAAGTTTGGCGTTAGCCATCAATTCTCGGCGAGAGGATCCTGTGAAGGCTTAAGCTTTAGATATGCTCGCGTTTCAGTAGTGTTCGTGAACCGCCTTCAAGCAACAGCGCGCGGCACTTCGCTCATCAGCGCCAGGATGTTGTCTTCCGAGTCTTTGAAATCGGCTAACCACAAATCGTAGGTCGGCATCGGCGCAACGAGGTGCGGCTTGATGATGAACACGACGCCGCGCGCCTTGAATGTTTCATAAACCTTCTCAATGTCATCAACCTTGTAGTAAATCACCGACGCCGGATGATTCATCTCGGGCCGATCGGCGATGCCCAGCATGATCCGAACCCCGCCACAATCGAAGAAAGCCATACCCGGCGGCGCCTGAAATAGAAACGTCATGCCGAGGATGTCGCGGTAGAAAGCAATGGCGCGATCAAGGTCTTTGACGTTGACAAAAATCTGGCCCACCTGCGACAGAGTCGGGCCGATAGGTATCGGGGTAGTCACGAATTCTCCTCTCGATTGGGCGGCTTTCGTATATCACGGGTGCTGACGTATTATCAACGTTCTTTCGAGGAGATTTAATGAGAAACGTCATCCGTGCGACCGCCTTTATGTTGTCCCTGCTCGTTGTTTCCGGCTTCACCGAATGCTACAAGCCGGTGACAAAGACGCAGCTGCCGCCACACATCAAAACCGTGGCGGTGCCGGCATTTCAGAACAACGCGCTGCGATTCAAAATCGAGCATCGGTTTACCGCCGCCGTGATGAACGAATTGATCCGGCGCGGTCACGGACTGCGGGTGCAGAGCGAGCGTGAAGGAGCCGACGCCGTGGTGGACGGCGTAGTCAAGGGCTTCGGATTCTCGGGCGTGCTGCTGGATGACAAAGGGCGCGCAAGGATCTTTGAAGTGACCATTGTGGCCGCCGTAACGGTGCGCGATCAACACACCAATCGCGTGCTTTACGACAATCAAAACTTTGTCTTTCGCGGCGAATTCGAATTCGCGAACGACCCCCGCAACTTCTTTAACGAAGAAGATCCGGCGGTCATGCGTATGGCGCGCAGCTTTGCGGAATCCATCGTCTCGACTTTGGTAAATGGATTCGGTGTGAAGGACGATAAGTAGCTATTGCTCGTCTCCCTTTGGGAGAGGCTGGGTGAGGGAGTTAGCGAGAGATTTGAATGAATAGGTTTCTAGTTTCTGCTACTCATGAAGGAAGCAAATTGAGAGAATTCGGGTCGCGCCGCTGGGCCCTCACCCTAACCCTCTCCCGGAGGGAGAAGGAACAACTCCAAAAATGCCTGTTCGCAATCGCAAAGACCTTGCCCAATCCCTGAAGCAGGGAACCATCGAACCGATCTATTTTCTGTTTGGCCCGGAGAGTTACCTGCGCGACCAGGCCGCGAATGCCATCGCCGAAGAGGCTCTGCGCGGCACTCTGTTGCGCGAATTCAACTACTCGGTTTATAGCTTGAAAGAAGGCGATGCTCGCGCGGCAATTGCCGCAGCCGAACAACTCCCGATGATGTCCCCGCGCCGGGTTGTGCGCATCCATGACCTGGGAAAGGTCGACGAAAAGAGCGAAGAAATCCTGCTCAGTTACATCGATCGCCCGGTGGAAACATCTGTCCTTATCTTTGCCGGAGACGATCTCGATAAGCGAAAGAAGTTGGCGAAGAAGCTGATGAGCCAAGCCGCGTTTGAATTCGCGCCGCTTAATAACGCGGAGTTGGCGGCCTGGGCCCGGTCGCGTGTGCGCGAGCTTAAGTCCGAGATTGCCTCCCCGGTGCTTAATCGAATTATTGAACTGGTCGGTGCAGATGTGCGGACGCTTTCGCACGAGCTTGATAAGCTTTCGACGGCTGCTCTGCCGTCCGCAAAGATTACGGCGGAATTAGTTGAAGAG